>JALZUP010000030.1 GCA_023301505.1 Robiginitomaculum sp. | reverse complement strand
CATATTTTTTCATTTGATACTCCTAGTCAATGAAGAAGGAAAGTAGAATGCAGACCGTTATGGCAAAGGCAAAAGAATAAAAAAGCCCAGCTAAAAAACTACGGATTAGTTTTATCATTATGAAAGCCTTTCTTCGATATACACGATATGTATTTTTTATATACTTAATATAAATACATTATTTTGGTTTTGTCAACTACGTCGTTTTCATTTTTTTCTGTATAAGCACTCTCCTCGCGCTCAGTTGTAGCAAACAAAGTGTCTCACTAAGATGAGATATAAATGCCTTGCCCAGAAAGAATTAAGTGCAGCAGTTAAATAGTGTAGTGCGCATGACAAAAATATACGCTAAGGGCCAAAACTGACCACTATGCATGGGGTATTTTTATGAGACAAATTATTGGATTTCATTTTGTTCTCAAAGATCAATTTGGCAAAACTTTAGGGGATTCTCGCGATATGCAAGAGCACCCTACGCTCACCCTCCTAGGGTCAGGGAGCATATTGTCCGCCCTAGAGCGGCACATAAGTGATATGAGCGAGGGGGAGCGCAAGAGCTTTACTATTCCAGCAGATCAAGCTTATGGCTCCGTTGACCCCTCTCTCAAATTGAAAATTCCGCGGTCTAAATTCCCTAAAGGCACAGATTTAAAAATAGGCTTGCCCTTTCAAGGCGGCGAGAAAGACGGCTGGCCTATTATATTTCGGGTGACGGAAATCTCTGGCGACGATATTTATGCAGACGCCAATCATGAACTTGCTGGCCTTACGCTTCATTATGACGTGGAGATAACGGAAAAGCGCGAGGCGACGGCCGAAGAAATCTCTCATGGCCATGCCCATCGCCGCAAAGGAAGCTGTAGCTAGCGCCTTGTCTTTATCACATTTATGGCTAACTGCGAAATTTAGTTAGTTTGCAAAATAATTCATTTGCCAATGTTATAAGGTTACGTTATTTGACATCCTTATCGACAAATGCGCTCGGAAAACACACAGAGCACAGAGCTAAGCTTGCCCCCTAAACACTCTTAGCGCCTAACAATATTAGAAAGTGATGTCATGAAAGCCAATATAGCTCTTGATGCGACGGGTATTAGCTTGTCGGCCTTGTGTATTATTCACTGCTTTTTCCTTCCTATTCTAGCGGCAAGCCTTCCTCTTTTTGGGGTCTTGTCGGAATTAGAATGGGTACATAAGGGACTCGTAATTTTAGCTCTTCCTGTAGCTCTCAGCCTTATTTTTTCAACAGACCGCTTCTTGGTGCAATGTCTGGCCGCAGGCGGTGTGGGGCTATTATTAGCCGCGGCCTTCTTGCCACAACTTCATGATATTGAATTGCCTGTTACGGTTTTTGGAGCGGTTTTATTGGGCATGGCCCATATGTTGCGCATCCTTAAGAAACGTCATTCTTATTAAGCAAGTTTGGGGATCAAAGGCCGGCTTCATTGACTCAATTTGAACTTTCTGCGAGAATAATCCCATGAAAAACGTTGTTTTAGCTTCCGCTATTATTTTTAGCTCATTCTCCTTTGCCACAACGGCGCAGGCATGTGACTTTCACGGCGCGGGCTATGGCAGTATCGGGATAAATGATGCGCCTTGGCTTTTCTCTACTTTTGACCCTGACTATGAAGCCGCCTATCCTTATGGGCAATCCGCCTATCCTTATGGGCAATATGGGCAAGACCATCAGCTCGCAATTACTGCGCCGCCAAAAGAGCCTAAGCAAAAAGCCAAACCCAGCTTTTCAAATGTCGCAACGCGCGTTGCAACGGACGCAAAAGAGCGCCTAGCCGATCAAGATGATGAGCAGAAACCAGAACTGCAAGCCAAAACAAATCAGGCTGAGTTAGACACGGATAGTTAAGCCATCTGAGAGTGAGCGCTTTAGAGCGATAAGTGCAGGCACGAGGCCAAGCATTGCCGCCATGACTGTCACAAATATCACAACAGCTATATCAAATTGACCGGGCCATAGACGCAAAGAGCCTATGTTAAACCGCGCCTCCAAGAGAGGCCGAAATATCCATAACACGCCATAGAGCAATGTCAGGCCAAGCGTGCTGCCGATAAAAGCGAGCAGCGCGGCTTCGCTAATGAGCAGCCCGACAATATGGCGTCCTCGCGCGCCCAAAGATCGCAAGATAGCCATTTCGCGCCGCCGCTCATTTAAAGACGTCAATATCGATGTCAGTATCCCAATCAACCCCACCGCAATCACAAAGCCAGAGACAAGAGCCAGAACGCGCTCGGCGACCGAGACAACCTCCCAAAGCTGGCTAAGCGCTATGCCGGGAATAACGGCTTGCAGCGGCTCGGCAGCATAGACATTTAAATCACGCTGCAGCCCCAATGAGCGCACACGCGATGTCGCCCCGACCAATATAGCTGTAATACTCTCAGGCGTAATATCTTGGCCGCGCAGCCCGTCAGCACTATTTAACCGGCTAAGCGGTGTTGGCGTGCCGCTTTGCCATCCCATATGAATAGCCTCGATTGCGCCAAGGCTAACGAATACGGAGCGGTCTACGGGCGTGCCTGTCGGCTCTAAAACACCTGAAACGGTAAAGGGTAAATTATCGTGATTGACAAAGCTGGTTCCGCCAACTCCATGGGCGAGCGTAATCTTCGCGCCGAGATCATAGCCCAGCTCTCTGGCGACTTGCGCGCCCAATGTAACATCAAACAGGTCCTCAAAAACGCGCCCCTCGCGAAAGGCTAGCGATTGAGAATCCGCATATTTATAATACTGGAAATAATCTGGCGTTGTGCCAATCACCCGAAAGCCGCGATGAGAGTCGCCAAGACTGATCGGCACTGTCCAAGCGACATCACCGCGCGATGCGATCTCTTCATATGTCTTCCATGTGACATTATTTGTGGGGTCACCAATTTGAAAAACAGAATAAAGCACAAGGTTGATCGGGCTGGAACGCGCGCCTACAATGACATCCGTATCCGTAATGGTGCGTTCAAAACTGGTACGCGCGCCTTGGCGTAAATTCTCGACAGCGACAAAGAGTAAAACGGCGGCGGCAATCGAAACAACCGTCAAAATCGCCGTAATTTTCCGCGCCCATAAAGAGCGCAAAGCAAGTGTCAAAACGGCCATATTCATCACCGCGCAGCTTTCTGATTAATCTCGGCAAGAGATATAGAGCGATCAAAATGAGACGCTAATGTTTGATCATGACTGACAAATAAAAGCGCGCTATTAAATTGAGCGCGGCTACGGTTTAAAAGCTCAATAAAGCGGTCCCGTGTGTCATGATCCAGAGCAGATGTTGGCTCATCAGCAATGATGAGGTCAGGCCCGCCAATTAATGCACGCGCCACGGCAACGCGTTGCTGCTGCCCTACGCTTAGCTCCCCGACAGGGCGAGAGAGCTCTGCCTCTAACCCTAATTGGCCTATCAGCTCTTGCGCGGCGGCTGTAACAGCGCCGCTCGTCTTTATCGCGCGCTCACGCCTGCGCGCGGAAAATCGGCAAGGCAGAGTACAATTTTGAATAATTCCGATATAGGGCAGCAGGTTAAATTGCTGAAAAATAATCCCCAAATGATCGGCCCTGATTGAGTCTCTTTTCGCAGGTGAAGCCTGCGTCATGTCCAAGCCGCAAATAGAGAGCTTGCCAGATTGAGGGCTTAGCACACCGCCAATCAACCCCAGCAGCGTGCTTTTTCCAGACCCGCTTGGCCCTTTTAAAAAAACGCTTTCGCCGCGGCCAATATTAAATTGGTCAATATTTATAAGGGGCTGCTCTGGATTATAACCGAACCGTAAATCAGTTATATTTAAAACCTGATCAATACTCATAAGGCTCAAGCTTGGCGAGCGTAAGTTCATAGGCGCTATTGCCAAGCTCTGATCCAAACTCACCTGTCCTCATGATACCCTCAACCCAAACAGGCTCATAAATATCGTCAATCTTAGTGGCTGGCGATGATTTGATATAAACAATCTGATTCGGCGGCGGCGGCGGCGTATGTAAGCAGGCGCCGAAATAAGGCACTAATAAAAATTCACTATATTCTGATGAGGCGTTAAAATCTAAAGGTACGACATAGCCGGGCATGCGAATATTCGCGCCATTTAAGTCTGCAACGACATTATAGGTTCCGATTTGCTCCATAGTGTCCGCAGCATCACCTTCCCCAATCAAACTCATCAAATTATCATTGGCCTGCGCCGCTTGGGACAAGCTCATTTGTTCTTTAAATTGCTCTGCCTGATTTTCATAAAATTCGGTGTAAAGCTGTGTGAGCACGTCATCTTCCCCAGCAGGCATCAGATCGTCCCAAATCAGGGTCTCAACCTCCATAAGTGATTGCAACTGCGTGTTCTGGGATGTGGCTTGTTGGGATACGCCTTGTTGGGATGTGGCCGCCTGAGACGCATCAGACACAGACGCATCTGACTGAGACGCAGAAGACTCAGACGTAGAGGATTGGCACCCTCCAAGACAAACAGCGAGGGCGAAGCAGGAGATTGTCACTTTTAAAGCTGTCACTGCGTTATATCCATTTGCAAATTATTTCGAGTTAGTGTGACCTGTCTTTGAACCGATGGGCCAAGGTAATTTGCCTCAATCTCGGACAATTCGTCGAAAAATTCAAATAAATTAATGTTCACTGTTTCGAGCAATCTAGGGTCTTGGCACACAAACTCATATGTCAAAATCACATCGCTATGTGTACTGGTATCGTGCGTGTTGGCCTCATGGTCGTCATGAGGCCCTTCAAGCGTGACAGCGTCAAATAAAATCACATCCGAATTTATCGGCAGAGCCGTGCATTTTGCCTGAGCATTAAATGTAAATAGCGCGTCCCCATTTTTTAGCTGCAATTGCGCTTGCTGCGTCGCCGCTTTCTGCGCTTCTGTTTCAGGAGCATGTTCAAAACCCAAAATATTATAAATAGGGCTATCAAGCTCGATCGTAACATCCCCATTTTCCAGCACGACAGCCAGCTCAGCATCCCCGTGCGAATGGGCCTCTACAGACCGTATAGCAACGCCCTCATTTTCCGTAGAGCCATGCGCGTGCTCACTGTCAATTATAGCATGGTCAGACTCTGATATAGGGGTTTCATTTACAGCCTCATGGTCGTGCTCAGCCGCATGATCTGTATGAGCGTCGACCTTAGACGCCACTCCAGTCTCAGAACATCCCGCAAATATAGCCGCTATCAGCACCGTGACCGTGAAGTTTAAGTCGCGTAAATTCATTCAAGCCGCCTCATTAAAGATGTAATTTAATAACACAAAAAGCGTCATAACTCCAATAATTATATGCGTTGCTTGAACTATATGTGCGCCTTGGCTAGCCAGCCACTAGCCACCTTTAAAGATATGACAGGCGCAGCCTAACCTATGAGCAATTAAGGCTCTGCGGTTTCAAGTGTTGAAGCAGAGGGGATAATTTCGGCTTTACCGGTAAGCAAATCCACACGCATAGTTTGGCCGCCATAGCCATGAACGCCATCACGGCCGCGCAGAATTACATAGGTTAAGCCATTAGGGATTTTGATATCTGACAAACTTCGCGTAAAGGGCTGCTCATCGACATGAGGGTGAGCCAAAACACGTTCAGCTAATATCTCGCCATTTGGGGATAAAACCTCCCAATTATCAGCATAGTGATCCCAGCCCGTATCATCATGACGAAGGCTAACGGAAAAGCTCCACATTCCAGATCTATCCTTATCGGCTTTGACCTGCACAACATCCACCTCGCCCGCCATAGCCTGAGGGGCCAAAGTCAAAGCCGAAACCAAGGTCAGGATTAAAGCCGGCGCCGTAAAAGCAGCAAAGAATTTCGCAGCTAAAAAGCGTTTAAAAATTTGAGACTTGAAATTCAACATCATCATTTATCCAGTTTAGTAGCTCATTTTGTTAGTGGCTCATTTTG
>JALZUP010000029.1 GCA_023301505.1 Robiginitomaculum sp. | reverse complement strand
ATATTTAAAATATAATTACCACTCGGAAGATTTTTGATATTTATAACATTACTATTACGTATTTCAAAAATCAATACTTGGTAGTTGTTGAATTAGAAATTTACATCACTTTTTAATCGGTGGATGATTTTTCAAAAACTCAACAATATCTTTTGGTTCATCAGAAATATGCAACAACTCATGATACTCTTTTCCAAAAGATAATTGCTTCAATAAAGGATAAATCATCGTATCAATTTCATATCTCTTTTTCCCTAAAAAAACCATTGGACTAAAATAATTAAAAGTACAATAATGATTTTGAGTAGCATCCATAAAAATCTCTTGAGTCGTTCCCGCACTACCTGGCGCGCAAATAATTCCAAATAAACTAATCGCCAATAAAGTATCTTCTCGAATACTATTGGAAAAATATTTAGCAATATGCGAAGCAAAAAGATTACTCGGTTCATGTCCATAAAACCAAGTTGGTATAGCTAGACTCTCACCACCTTTAGGATATTTCTTTAAAACCTTAACCGCTTGTGTATGAAAGTTTTTATCAGAGTAGTGTGGTGCTTTTTGTAACAATGCAATTGCATCTAATAATTTCTTAGTAGATTTTTTTGCAAAATAAGCGCCTAGATTTGCCGCTTCCATTATTCCCGGACCACCACCTGAAACGACAAGGTATCCTGCCTCTGCGAGTAGTTTAGTCGTCATGGCAGTTTTGGTATAGAACTCATCAGTTCGCAAAGTACTATGTCCACCCATGATTCCGACACATTTTTTTTCAGTCATTCCATTTTCATCTGGAACAATCAAATCACGCAATGCATCATCAATTGCATGATCATGAATACGTTGCCACAAAGCTTCATTGATACTTGGATTAAATTTAGATTTATAAAACTGATTATAGATTTTAAAATCTATACTATTATCTTTTTTAGGCGAGTAACCTTCCATCAACTCTTCCCAATTGTAAAGTGATTTTCGAAAAGGTTGGTAAGGAAGGGGAGGAGGTTGAGGAAAAATAATTGCTCCTTTTTTTCTTAATAAATTTTCATCTTCCTCTTTGAGTTGACAACCTAGAAAGGTTGTGTTTTTTATTTTAAAATTTTTCCAAACGATATTTTGATTTGAAAAATCAATAGCTTGGAAAGTACAATTGTGTAAAGATTTCCCTCCCTTTAAAAATTGTTGTAAGGTTTCTATTTCTTTAATATAAACCTCTTTGTTGTTGAATTTTTTAATTTGCATGTATGTTGTTATAATTTTATTATTGAGTTCAAGTTAGAAGGCAATTTTCAATTTTCAATTTTTCATTTTCAATTATTAATTGCGGCTTGCCGCATTACGTCTAACTATTTAAGTCTTTCAAAGTTTTATATAATTTACCATCCGAAATCAAGCCTCCCCATTCCATTATTTCAAAAATTTCTTTTTCACGCGTTACTTTATATTTTTTACTAGCCGAATACATTTGGAGTTTTGCATTAGAGGATTGAAGTTTCGCCATCATTTCATCAGGCGGTAAATCCTCCGTAAAATCTAACGATGATTCACCTTCAATTTTTAAACCTAGTAATTCAATCTCTTCTTTTTTACAATAAAAAATCTTTAAATCCTTCGGAGTTTTTAATTGTAAAAAATGCACCTTAGCAATCGTTTTATCAAAAACAATATCACTAAAAATCTCAATCAATTTTTCTGCCTTTTCGGGATTGTCTTGTTTTAATTTTTCCCAATCATCACCAGTAACAGTATTAGAAACTAAAAACCGAATAAATTCAGATTCTAATTCTGCAAGTTCATTGTTAGTAAGTCTTCTATATTTCATTTAAAAATTAGTTTTTTAATACAACATTTTTTTGTAAAATTGCGCAAAATTATCGGTGCAAAGTAAACAGAATCAACTTTATATACATATTTATTTGTCGTATTAGTTGATTCTAGAAAGGCAAAAATAGAGAATTTATCACAATCAGAATAAATAAAGTTTAACTGTTTTTTTAAGAAATTGAAACAGTTTTAAAGTGTTACTTTTTTGATTCATATATAGTCAAAAGTCGGTATACATTCATATACGTTGTGTCTTTACTATTTTCTTTATAAGTTAATTTGCTTAAAGATACTCAATGAGATTACAACCACACATCACAAATCAAAAGTTAATCAAAAATTAACCGCAATTAATTTTGCAATATTTATTCATAATTTTTTTTACAAAATTAGAACAAACATGAAGGGATTTAAAACTATATTATTTTCTCTTATGACAGCAATCTTCTTGTTGTCAAGTACACCTGATGTTCAAGCACAATTTTCAGGAAACCGAGATGCGATTTCTATTTCTGGAACATGGGTAGATTATTACTCGTTATTCACCGATGATTTTTTAAATCTTGACTTTGATGCAACTGCAATCAAGTTAGGATACCATCGAAGTCTTGTCAATGATGTACTTAATTTAGAAGTACCATTTCAAATAGGTGGAGCAAGAGTACCTTATAATAGAGCAGTTCCTAATCGAGTACCTAGTGATGTTTCGGATAGAAAATTTAAAGCTTCATTGGGAGGACTTTTACAACTACAACTGTTTAAAGAAAGTCACAAAGTTGTACCTTATTTATCTGCAGGTGTTGTAGGTTCGTATGTTTCCGACGAAGGCAAATGGCATGCTGAAATACCTTTAGGAATTGGATTCGACTTTAAAGTTTCTGATAGAGGATACTTCCAAGTTCGTCCTGAATATCGATTAGGTTTAGTGGATGATAATCGTAATAATTTAAATCTACATGTTGGATTTAAATATTTCTTAGGAGAAGGTCGACCTAAAGTAGATAAAGATAGAGATAAAGATGGAGTTCTTAATGAAATGGATGATTGCCCAGATGTACCTGGTCTAGCTGGGTTAAAAGGATGTCCAGATGGTGACGGTGATGGTATTGCTGATAAAGATGATGCTTGTCCTACTGTTGCAGGTCTTGTAGGAATGAAAGGTTGCCCAGATACTGATGGTGACGGTATTGCTGACAAAGATGATGCTTGTCCTGAAATTGCTGGTATGGCTAAATTCAACGGATGTGCTGATAGTGACAATGATGGATTAGCTGACAACAATGATAAATGTCCAAATGAGGCTGGACCAGCAACTAATGCTGGTTGTCCTTATGGTGATTCAGATGGTGACGGTGTTAATGATAATAATGATAGCTGTCCTAATCAAGCTGGATTACCGAAATTCAATGGATGTCCTGATTCAGATAATGATGGAATCGCTGATAATGAAGATAGTTGTCCTAATCAAAAAGGAACTGCTGCAATGAAAGGTTGCCCAGATTCTGATAAAGATGGAATAGCTGATAACCAAGATAAGTGTCCTAATAAAGCAGGTCCAGCATCTAATAATGGATGTCCTGTAGCGAAGGTAGTTGAGAAAGAAGTTCAAGAAGCAATTTCGTTTGCTGCTAAGAATGTTCAGTTCGAAACTAATAGTAATAGAATCAAAGCAATCTCATACAAAGAGATGGATAATGTTGCAAGTATCTTAAAGCAATATCCTGATTATAGTGTTTCTATATCTGGACATACTGATAGTCAAGGAAATGCTGATTACAACCAAAAATTATCTGAGAGAAGAGCGAAAGCTTGTTTGGATTACTTGGTAACAAAAGGAGTTTCTGCAAGTCGTATGAATTCAGCAGGTTACGGTGAAACGCAACCAATCGCTGATAACGCAACTAATGCAGGAAGACAGATGAATCGTAGAGTTGAATTTAGTTTATTTAGAAGATAAGAATTTTCTAAATCTAAAAAATATTAAGCCTCAAGACTAGAGATAGTTTTGAGGCTTTTTTTTTGAAATAGGAATGTATGAACTCTCGAACTCATTTTTTAACACATAGTCACATAGATTTAAATACTAAAAAACAACTATGTGTTTCTATGTGCCTATGTGTTAAAAAAATAAGTTAGCAGAAAAACAAAATTTTAAATCCAAGTTAGAAAGCAATTTTCAATTTTCAATTTTCAATTTTCAATTTT
>JALZUP010000028.1 GCA_023301505.1 Robiginitomaculum sp. | reverse complement strand
GAAACTGAAACTGAAACTGAAACCGAAGTCGAACCAGAGCCAGAAAAGCCGAAACGTTTATCGCTTGATCAGCTTCAAGCCCTTGCTAACCGCGCCAAAACTGACGCGCAATCTCCGTCAGAGCAGCGCTTGCTAACAGCGGAACGTAATCAGATAGAGCGCGCCGCCCAAAGCCGTCAATCTATTGGCGCTGGCACAGCCTTATCCACGAGTTATGAAGATGCGATTATGCGCAAAGTTTATAATGGCTGGCAAATTCCGTCAGGCGCGCCAAATATGGAGAGCTTGATCGTTACGGTTGAGGTTGGGCTTGACCGCGATGGCAAAATTGACCGCGCTGAGCTGACAAGTGATACGCGCCGCCGCATGAGGGCGGATAGCTTTTATACAGCCGCGGCTGAATCCGCCCTGCGCGCCGTGAATGAAGCGTCTCATTTTAATTTTCTGCCCCGTGATCAATATGAGACATGGAAATCCATGACCTTGACCTTCTATCCGCAAGAAGCGCAATCGGTTGTGCCAACTTAAACCCTGTCTGCGTTAAATGAAAAGATGCCAAATATTATGATAATTTCTCGATATCTCATTGCTTTAAAGCGCTTTGCCATAGTCTTTGCTGTAGCCTTATTTAGCTGGGGGGCTCCTGCCTCTGCTGATCTGAATATTGATATTACCAAAAGTGAATTTGATCCGATGAAAATTGCGATCCCAAATTTTCTGGACGGCAATGGACGCTCTGGACAATTTGCGCGTGATATGGCGAGCGTTATTCGCGCCGATCTTGAGCGCAGCGGTTTGTTCGAAATTATTGACCCTGCCGCTTATATTGAGACGCAGCGCGATGTAAGCTATCAGCCAGATTTCCCAAGCTGGCGCGTTATTTCTGCCGAAGCGCTCGTCTCGGGCCGTGTTGCGGTTGATCAAAGCAATCAGGTGACTGTCGAATTTCGTCTTTGGGACATTTATGGCCAAGAGCAATTATCAGGGTCACGTCTGCGTGTTTCTGCTGATAGCTGGCGGCGTGTGGCGCATAAAATCTCAGACCGTATTTATGAGCGCATTACAGGGGAGAGCGGCTATTTTGACAGCCGTATCGTCTTTATTTCCGAGAGCGGCCCCAAAACAGATCGGATAAAAAAGCTCCGTATTATGGACCAAGATGGCGAGAATATTCAGACGCTTTTGACAGGGTCTGATTTGGCGCTCACGCCGCGTTTTTCACCTGATACGGACAGAAATGGCAATCAAACTATTGCTTATTTGTCATATGAGACGGGACGGCCCGAAGTTTATCTTCAAGAAATATCGCTAGGCACGCGCGAAAAGCTAGGAAATTTTGAAGGCATGACAACCTCGCCGCGTTTTTCATCCCAAGGCGATGTTTTGCTCTTTACTCAAATTACGCGCGGAAATTCCGATATTCATACTTATGATCTGCGCTCGCGAACTGTGACTGCGCTTACAACAAATCCGGGGATTGATACTTCGCCTAGTTTTTCACCCGATAGCCAGCGTATTACATTTAACTCAGACCGCAGCGGTAGTCCGCAAATCTACATTATGAATGCCAATGGCAGTAATCCCAAGCGCATCAGCTTTGGGGACGGGCGCTATACAACACCTATTTGGTCACCGCGCGGGGATAAAATTGCATTTACGAAATCACTTAATGGCCGATTTCATATTGGGGTGATGAATATTGACGGTAGCGGCGAGCGCCTTTTAACCGATAGCTATCTTGATGATGGCCCGACATGGTCACCAAATGGCCGCGTCATTTTATTCACGCGGGAGAGCCGCGGGGCCAGCGGAGTGTCAGAAATTTGGTCAATTGACCTGACGGGACGCAATCTGCGCAAATTACCAACGGCGGGGCCTGCCTCTGATCCCGCTTGGTCGCCTTTGCTCCCTTAGATAAGGCGCAGTTTTAAGACGCGGTATTTTATAAACAGGCTATGAAAAGTTTATGCTGGTCTTAGTTTGGACTAATTTTGTTCTAAGCTGCTCTAAAAATGGACGCTGTGACGAAATTTTTAAACTCTTACTAAATGCCAACTTGAATCTACAGTGATAGCTTCATAAGGTAGGATAAAGTATAAGGGGCGCAAGGCTCCACCTAAAGGAGAGATAATGACGAGTTTTACACCACTGAAATTAGTAGCCATCACAGCAAGCGCCGTTTTATTTACGGCCTGTGCCTCCACGCCAAAGACAACAGATATCGTAACAGCGCCTGTTACGTCTGGAAATTCTGGGAATTCGGGCGGTGTGTTTAACGATGCTCCTGCAGAAGTGGTGCCGCCAGTGCCTGTTACTCCGATTCCGCAGCAAATTACTGCGCCGCCAGTGCCGCAATTTTCTGGCGCGGTTCCTGGATCTTTGGAAGACTTTGTTGCCAGTGCGGGTGATCGTATTTTCTTTGGATATAACCAATTTTCGCTAAATAATGAGGCGCGTAATGTCTTGCGCTCGCAAGCTCAATGGATGAATAATTATCCAGCGATTACAGCCGTAATCGGCGGGCATTGTGATGAACGCGGCACGCGTGAATATAATTTGGCGCTGGGCGCGCGGCGCGCAGATGCGGTTAAGGATTTTCTTGTTAGCCAAGGCGTAGACCCGTCTCGCCTGCAAACGGTTTCATTTGGCAAAGAGCGCCCGATTGATGGCAGCTCTAACGAGCAAGCTTGGTCTCTTAACCGCAATGCCCATACTGCGCTTGTAACGCCGCGCAATAGCTAAGCTAAATTTATAGCTGCTCTAGCTTACAATTTGGTAAGCCTAGAGCTGTATTTGTGACTTGTTAATCAAGGCCCCTTTAGTCTTAGCTGGCTATGGGGCTTTTATATAGGAATTGATTATGCGTTTTTTATCTGTTGGCTTGATTATACTTATCGCAGCTTATGGCTGGGCTATGCCCGCGCAGGCGCAAAGCAAACAAGACATGATTGATACGGATGCGGTGCTGACCCAGCGCTTAAATGCGATTGAGCAGCGCTATTTGACAGGTGACCCTGCAGCCGAGCGGCTCATGCAGCGTATGGACGCGCTAGAGGCGAGCCACCGCATTATGACGGGCGAGATTGAGCAGCTACGTTATGAGCGAGAAACCTTGCAAACAGAGGTGCAAAGCCTGAGCGCGCAAATTGCGGATTTGCAGTCTTTGGCAGGGGAAATGCGTCAACATTTGCAAGCTGTCGAATTAGCCGCGCAGTCAGGCGGCTCAGTACTAGGTGGTTCAGCGCTGGGGAGTTCAGCGCCAAGTACGACCCCTTATGTACAGCCTGATACATCTTATGGCACGACTTATGGCGACAGCGGCTGGACGCAAGGTAGCTATGATCAAGGCAGTTATGATCAAAATATTTATAGCGGCGGCGACGTTATTATCGATCAGTCCGCAACTTATGCCGCTCCAACTTATGCTGATCTAGCGGGTGTGGATATGGGCCAGCTTCAAGAGCTTGGCAGAGAGCGCTTATTAGCGGGTGACTTTAGCGGCGCACAAAGCGCTTTTAAGCAATATATTGATCTAAACCCTGACGCGGATGATATTGGCGAGGCTCATTTTTGGCTCGCCGAAACTTATTTTGTCAGAAGCGGTTATGCCGAAGCTGTTGATGCCTATATTGCCGCTATGCGCGCCGCCCCTGCTGGCGAGAAAGCCCCAAATGCACTGGTTGGGCTAGCCGCGTCTTTGCGCGGGCTGGGCGATATTGATGGGGCTTGCCAGACATTAGACGGATTTGACGCCGAATATGCAGCTTTGAGCGGGGATGTTGCGCGCAAAGCTAAAGCGGAACGGCAACGCGCGGGATGCAGCTAGACCAAATTCCACTTAAGCCCTTTCTCAATAAAGGGCCGATTGTTGTTGCCGTATCAGGCGGCGGGGACAGCATGGCTTTGCTGGGCCTGTGTCTTGAGCAAGCGGGCGGGCGGCAAGTTCATGCGCTAATCGTCGATCATGGCCTGCGCGATGGCTCAGCTCAGCAGGCAGAGCAAACCGCACAGCGCTGCACGCATATGGGCGCGCGCGCGCAAATTTTAACATGGACGCCCTCTCATCAGAGCAGCGCTATTCAAGAGCGCGCCCGTAAGGCGCGCTACGGCCTAATGGGGCAGGCGTGCCGCGTAATTGGCGCGGCCCATTTATTGGTAGGCCATACGCAAGATGACCAAGCCGAAACTATTTATATTCGCCGTGAATGCGGCTCTGGCTGGCGCGGTCTTGCAGGCATGGCCGCGCGCCAATATGCGCCCGTTTGGCCGCAATTATATGACATTCATTTGCTGCGTCCCCTATTGGGCATTAGCCGTGCGGATTTGCGTAGCTATAATCAGCGCAAAGGCATTATTTGGCTAGAAGATCCGTCAAATGAGAATACGGATTTTCACCGCGTGCGCGCCCGCAAAGCTCTGATTAAAGACAGAACGCTAGGTGGGGCGCTATATGAGCAGCTTTTACAGCTTGGTCAGGATAATAGGGCGCGCCGACAGGCCGAGCGAAGCCGCGCATCAGCTTTAGCGCAGCAAGTTGATATTTTGCCCGGCAGCGCTTTTGCTCTGCCTTTAAGCGGCCTTAGCGAAGACGGCGCTCATCTGCTATTAGCTCAGCTTATTCTTTGCGCCTCAGGCCAGAGCCAGCAGGCGGATATGCCCGCAATAGAGCGGCTTTTCACCCGCCTCCAAACACCAGATTTTAAATCAGCAACATTGGGCGGGGCGCTAATCATGCGCGCAAGCGATCCCGCATATGTCCAGATTAGCAAAGAAACAGGGCGCTGGCTGGCTGAAAATAGCCATATAGCCGCGCCCAAGGGCAAAGCCATTATCTTTGATGGGCGTTATGAAGTCACTCTTCACGATAATAATTTAGCCCATGATGATGATTTAACGTTAGGCTCGCTCTGGCCCGCCCGCGCCCAGATGAGTCCAGATCAGCGAAGGGCTATGAAACAGTTCCCAACGCAAATTCGGCCTAGTCTTTTTGGAGTTTTCCGAGGGCAGACATTGATAGATGCGCCAGAGCTGACGAATTCTTTATCAAACCTAACGATTTATTTAGAAGACAAAGACGCATTAGGGCGCGAAACTTGCACATATCGCCACTTGACTGAGACACGCTTTAAAAACGGGTTTGGAGAAGATTAGATATCTCATAGGCGCAATAGTTGCGTCTATAATCTATCAATCGCTATAGGGACGAAAAACGTATATTATTATGTTATTGGGGTTGGCCTTTGGCGAGCCGTTCCCATATGTTATAGACATAGAGTAAGACGCGTTAAATTTAACTGGGTTTAAAAGAAAGCAACCGATATGCAAAACCGTAATGCCATTATTTGGGTTCTCATTATTTCACTGGTTTTTCTGATGTTTTCCATGACGCAGTCAGAATCAACTAATAGCGGAGAAATCACCTATACTGAGCTGCAAGAGAGTATTGAACGCGGCGAAGTGAGTGAGATTGTCATTGAAGACACCAATACGCTTAAAGTTATCATGAATACTGGGCGGCGGGTCACAACGACTGGCCCAGATTACCGCGCTGCTGAAAATCCGGATACGTTCCGTAATCAGCTTATTGAGAGCGGCGTGCCTGTGGTGAATTATAAAAATGCATCGCGCTCTGGTTCTATGATTGGGACAATATTGATTAACTTCCTGCCGCTTTTATTGATTATCGGTATTTACCTCTTTGTGATGCGCAATATGCAAAATGGCGGCGGTAAGGGCGGCGCGATGGGCTTTGGCAAATCACGCGCTAAAATGCTGACTGAGGAATCTGGTGGCCGCAAAAGTTTTGACGATGTGGCGGGCGTAGAAAGCGCCAAGCAAGATCTGCAAGAAGTTGTAGAATTTTTACAAGACCCGACAAAGTTTCAGCGCCTTGGCGCAAAAATCCCAAAAGGCGCTTTGCTGATTGGCCCTCCAGGGACAGGTAAAACTTTGCTTGCTCGCGCTGTAGCGGGTGAGGCAGGTGTGCCGTTCTTTACAATTTCAGGCTCTGACTTTGTCGAAATGTTTGTCGGCGTTGGCGCAAGCCGCGTGCGCGACATGTTCGAGCAAGCCAAGAAAAACGCGCCATGTATCATCTTTATTGACGAGATTGACGCGGTGGGACGTCACCGCGGCGTGGGCACATCGGGCGGCCATGAAGAACGCGAGCAAACCCTAAATCAGCTTTTGGTTGAGATGGACGGCTTTGATGGCACCTCTGGTATTATCTTGATTGCCGCTACGAACCGTCCTGATGTTTTGGATAAGGCGCTGCTACGTCCGGGCCGTTTTGACCGCCAGATCGAAGTGCCGCTTCCAGATGTGCAAGGACGCGAAAAAATCCTTGATGTGCATATGCGCGATGTTCCTGTTGGCAAAGATGTTGATAGCTCTATCGTTGCGCGCGGCACGCCCGGCTTTTCTGGCGCTGACCTTGCAAATCTTGTGAATGAGGCGGCTTTATTGGCGGCGCGCCGTAATAAGCGCAAAGTCACGGCACGCGAATTTGATGATGCGCGCGATAAGGTTCTTATGGGGGCCGAACGCCGCAGCTTATCTATGACCGAAGAAGAAAAAGCGATTACTGCCTATCACGAAGCGGGACATGCTGTTGTTGGCCTAAATATGGCGGGAAGTATGCCAATTCATAAGGCAACAATCATCCCGCGTGGCCGTGCCCTTGGTATGGTGCAATATCTACCAGAGCGCGATCAAATTTCGCAAAGTCGTCAGGAAATGATTGCGCGCATGGCTATGGCTATGGGGGGCCGCGCCGCCGAAGAGCTGCATTTTGGATATGATAATGTGACCTCTGGCGCGTCTTCGGATATTGAGCAAGTCACCCGTATTGCAACCGCTATGGTGACAGAATGGGGCTTGTCAGATGAGATCGGCCCGATTGCCTATAAGCAGCAAGATCAAAATAGCTTTATGCCCGGTATTGGCCGCGGCTCGGCTATCTCTCCTGAAACGGCGAGCAAGATTGAAAATGAGATTAGAAATCTTGTCACTGACGCTCATGAAACGGCTTTGTCTATCTTGAAGAAGAAAAAGAAAAACTGGTATGCGCTGGCTGAAGCTTTGCTAGAATATGAGACATTGACGGGTGAAGAGATTGCTAATCTTTTCGAAGGCATTGAGCCTAAGCGTCCATCTAATAGCGGCGGCAAGCCGCGCCTATCGGCTCTACCAACCACGCCGAAAAAAGGTCCGTCTAGCGACCCTAGTCCGGCTTAGAGTTCAGCCTAGAGTAAAGACGATATTATTGCTAAAACGCGCCTCTTATCTTGGGGCGCGTTTTGCGTTGCATGAAGCCGTGCATAAGGCGTTTCACTAAAAGGGCCGCATGTTTTAAGAGGCTTGCATAAAGAGAGTTTCGGGAGGCTGTCATATATGGTCAAAATAATGGGCATCTTAAATGTCACGCCAGATAGCTTTTCCGATGGCGGAAAATTTGACAGTCTTGAGCGCGCGGTCAAAGGCGGGTTGTCCTTGGTTGATGAGGGGGCAAATATTCTCGACATTGGCGGGGAGAGCACACGCCCCGGCGCGCAGATGATTAGTGTGGATGAAGAAATTTCGCGCACTGTGCCTGTCATTATGGCCCTGCGCGAAGCTGCGCGAGAGCGCGAAGCTGATATTGTTATCTCGATTGATACGCGAAAGGCGGATGTGGCCAAGGCCGCTATTCTGGCTGGCGCTGATATTTGGAATGATGTGTCAGGCCTTACCTTTGACGCCCATTCAGAAGATGTGGCCGCGCAGCTCGGTTGCCCGCTCATCCTCATGCACGCACAGGGGCGGCCAGAGGATATGCAGGATAATCCCCATTATGAGCAAGCCGTGCCTGAGATTAAAGACTGGCTGGCAAAGCGCCTTGATGCTTGCGAATTTGCAGGTATAGAGCGCAGTAATATTACGATTGATCCGGGCATTGGTTTTGGAAAACGCCAAGAGGATAATCTGGCCATCTTGCGAGAGCTATCTCGGTTTAAATCTTTGGGCTGCCCCATTTTGATGGGAGCCTCACGCAAGAGCTTTATTGGCCGCATAGATGGAAGCCGCACCGATGATAGGTTAGGGGGAAGCCTCGCTGCCGCCCTGTGGTCTATACAAGCTGGAGCCGATATATTACGCGTGCATGACGTAAGTGAAACGGTGCAAGCGGTGAAGGTTTGGGAGGCGATTGCCGCCTCACATATGCCATCAGATTATGTCATCAGATGACGTGTAAAATTTAGGAAAGCTATGACCAACACCCCAACATATCCCCGTGTTCTTATTATTGCTGGCAGCGATTCTGGCGGCGGGGCAGGTATTCAGGCTGATATTAAAACTTGCGCCGCTTATGGCGTTTATAGCGCCACGGCGATTACGGCTGTGACGGCGCAAAATACGCTGGGCGTGCAGGCGGTGCAGGCCTTGCCTGCCGAAATGGTGGGCGCGCAGATAAAAAGCGTTTTGACCGATATTGGCGCAGATGTGATAAAAATTGGCATGCTCGCCAATGCGCAAATCATCAATGTGGTTGCCGATATGATTGACGCCCATGCCGCCGAGACAACAGTGGTGCTTGACCCCGTCATGGTGGCGACGAGCGGGGATAGCTTGCTCGAAGATGATGCTATAGAGGCGCTCAAATCTCGGCTCATTCCTCATGCTGATGTGATTACGCCGAATGTGCCAGAGGCGGCGCGCCTGACGGGACTGCCGATTAGTGATTATGATGAGTTGCGCGCGGCGGGGAGTGCCTTGCTGGAAATGGGCGCTTATAGCGCGGTGATGAAGGGCGGGCATATGGAGGGCAGCGCGATTATAGATTTGCTGGTCACGGATGCGGGCGCGTCAATGATGAGCGGGCCACGTCTTTATACGCGCCACACACATGGCACGGGCTGTACA
>JALZUP010000027.1 GCA_023301505.1 Robiginitomaculum sp. | reverse complement strand
CCGAAACTCCAGAAACACAGGGGTCATCTAACCCTTCCTAACATGGAGATCGTTGCTTACAATCGATCTCACAAGCTCGATATTTTCTGTTGAAATTTAATTTCGAGTTTTCACACAGCCTCGGCCGAATGCCGCCGGTCGCTTGTTTTGACACATCCAATGGAAACCCCAGCCGGATAGGTTGTTAATTCCGTTGCACCAAAGAAATGCCTCGCATCCCAACAACGTAGGGTAGAAAAGGCCACCTTGTTACAGGTGGCCTTTACTACTTTATGTCGTACGAATTACTAGTTTAAAAAGCAATTGGCACCTGTGCCTCTGCCTTGGCCTTGATCACCTACCAAGACACCATCACCAACGGTGCCTTCAAAGAGAGGACCATTCACACGAACAAAGCCATCTCCTGTGTCTGACCAGTCACCAATTGGTACACCATACTGGCTGACCAGTACGTCATCAGGTGCAAAGACAAAGGTGTCATAACCACCAAAGATGATGCAGTGCATCACAGTCAAGTCAGTGGAGGCAGAGGACAAGAAGGTTGGCTCTGGTATGGCAACGTCACCTGCACAGCTGCCCCACTGGAACCCTTGGCCATTAGCCAACAGCAGGCCACCATCAATGATGGTGCCTATTATTTCTTCAAAAGGGTTCTGGCCTGTCCTCATCCAAATTGAACCATTAGAACGGAAACCCCAATTGCCTGTGCCAATGTCTGCAGGATCTGTCAGATCTCCGTTATTAATGAAGTTAAAGGTGAAGGTGTTGGTGGTGTCATTGTCTACACTGCAAGTGAATGAAGCCAGCTGTGCCACTGGTGTTGTCAGAGGCAGTGCTACAGGCTCTGGTTCTGGAGCTGGCTCTGGAGTCGGCGTAGGCTCTGGTGCTGGCTCAGGTTCTGGAGTTGGCTCAGGTGCCGGTACCGGAACTGGCTCAGGGGTTGGCTCTGGAGACTGAGTCGGAACTGGCTCAGGGGTTGGCTCTGGAGTCGGAGTCGGAATTGGCTCTGGTTCTGGAGTTGGCTCAGGGGTTGGCGTAGTCTCTGGTGCTGGTTGTGCCATTATTGGCAGTCTGCAAGAGGCAACACCATTCCAGCCAAAGCCATCATTGAGAGGTACTGTGTCTATACAGATGCCTGCTATGGGTTGAGCAACTGGCTCTGGTGTCGGTAAAGGTTGAGTCTCAGGTTGCAGTGTTGGCTGAGCTACAATCACAACATCATCACTGGCAACAACATCAAGTGGGCTGTCACTGCTGCCACTACCACCACATGCAGTGAGTGTTGCGGCAAGTGTCACGACTGGTATTAACTTCATTTTTCTCAACTCCTTTCAAGCCTCTGCGGGCATTGTACTTATACAAAACTTGTGGAGTGTATCAGTTCACAATGCCCGTTGAAAGCTGACTCACTGACTAGCTCCAGCTCTTGCATTTGCCGAGTGGCAGACATCCCCACACATCCACTGGCAATTGAAGATAAGCTTGCATGGTATCAGTGGCCTGCTGCTTTTCGATACTGTATCAAGAAAGTAGTCATAGCATTCTGAGATCTGTCACTACCTGTTTTAGCTTGTGCCATTGATAGTGGCTACCTGAGTGAGACTATCTATGCAGCTTGCCAACGTAGAAGCCAATTCTATCTTCCAGTGAAGGGTGCAAGCACAGCAGCTGCAGAGCATGTTCCAAAACGTGTGAAGAGAAACACTGAAACTGGTTTGTTTCATTTGAACATAGGCAGTAACAGATCCAAGGAATTATTTGTGGCCAGACTTGCTGTTGAGGAAGGCCCAACCTGCTTCCATATTCAAGACCATAACAATCCTGACTTTGCATCTACCTACTTTGTTAATTCTATAACAGCTGAGACTGTGAAGAAGGTACGAAAGAAAGGAGTGTTAAAAGAAGAATGGGTGATGACCAACAAGGAAAATCATTTCTTTGACTGCTGCAGATATGCAATGGCATTGAACATGGTGTACCAGCCTAACAACTTCCAAAACATCCAACCAGCACATAGTGCAGAACCAGTGGAGCAGTCACCAGATGGTCCTGCAATCTTAAACCATGGTGGAGCTGGAACAGTTAACAAAATCGTGCCTGCTGGCCTCGACTTCGATGCTGTCATAAAACGTATGGCAGGCAAAACATAGGAACATGATATGAGAACAAGAATCAATGCTGATGGTCTGAGAGACCTTCGGCAAGACGTACGGATGCTTGGCACTGACAACCTCATCAATGCTCAAGCACAAGCCGTTGGTGCCACACTAGGCATCACCAGAGAGACGTTGCAGAGGAGGCTCAACAGAGCCATTGAAGGTGGACCAGCTACAAGGTTCATCAGTGATCTTGCAATAGCATCAAACCTTGGACGAAGGGGCAGAATCTCCACAGGTAGGCAGTCAGCATTGCCCAGTGCCAGAGATTTTAGGACTACCAGAAGTGGACGAGTATTTATACAAGACGTTCAAGCCAAGATCCTTGATGATGCATTGAGCAGTGCCACGGTTAACAAGATCACTTTTTCAAGTGGAAGGACGTTGGACCCGTTCACTGTGCCAGACAACTTGAGGAGCCGGTTCCTATCTGGTGGCAGTGAAGGCAGAAGGTTGATCTTGAAGAAAAATAGAAGGGGCAACGTCGTGAGGTTTAGACGTGGTGCCCTTGGTGCCCTGAAAGCTGCAGCCAGAGACAAGAATAATGAAAATTACTTTGAGGTGACACGGAATCAAACACATAGTGGCTTGAGGCTCACTGCTGGTATTTATAGACGTGAGGACAATGGCAGATCAGGCAGCAGACGTAAAAGACGGATCTTCAAAGTAGTGAACTATCAGCAGAACATATCGTTTAAAAAGCTTGGCAGGAAGTTCGACTTTGAGAAGATAGCCGTGGACACCATCAGTAGGACGTTCAACAGTGAAATGGACAGAGCACTTGACCCTGAGATGAGACGTGCTGGCTTCGTCTAAGCACAATAGTTATGGTGAACAAATAACATTATTTGGACACCTTTCAATAAGAGGGCTTTAGAGCCTTGGTCTATTGATGATACTACGATACTTCCGTTGTCATCTTTGCGTAACAGGCTGTCAAAGTTAAAGGAGTTCCTCATGACCAGCGGTCGTATAGTCGCATAGATTGTTTCGGTTTGAAATTTTTGGAATTCGATTGTGATAAGCACAGGGAGTTCTTCACTATCAGAACTTAATATGAGACCTCTGAGTTCCTTACATTCTGAGAGCTTGACATGGGAGTCCATGGAATCAACCTATCTTTATCATGATTATTTAGTTGTCAAAAACAAATAAATTACTGAAAGTGTTTTTTTTTGGTGGCGGCTCCTGTTCAAAAAAATTTCAGGATTGGTTTTCTATTTGTCGTCTGGTACGCGTCGCATTGCGTTGCGAATCTCCTGCGTTATCATATCCCGTTCTTTCGTGTGGCTGATTATTTGTTCTGTAATCTGCGCAGAGGCAGTAGCGTACAAGGCTTCCAGCTCATCCTTAACATTATCTAAACCTGTCTTTGCTGACTCTATTATCGGAACACTGCCCATACTAATGCGTCGCCCTTTATCTTCACCTACATTTTTTCTGAAATCATCCGATGCCTTTTTTGCTGCGACATCAAGGTTCTGCAACGCTGTCTGAAAGTATTCTGTGAAGATGTATCTACTAGCTGTCAGTGATGACCATATTTCCTGAATATCAATTCCTAGTTCCCCACTGATAGTGCTACTACAATCTTTATGTCTATTTAAAAGCGAAGCCCCATTTTGGGCATGCCAGTAAGTGATGTATGCGGGTTGTAGTTTTCCATTTAATTGGATCAACAATAAGAGGCATTTGTTGTAGTCTTCGATCAACGAATTTATTTCGGGTAATAATGTTTGTCTGGTTGTTATACCTGCTAAAATTGTCTGTTGTTTAGCAGCACAGCCCAGTTCTTCTGCTTGTTGGATTGAAGCATCGAAATTTTGCCGAAGCTCCTCACCTTGCTGCTTATATCCAAGAACAAGCCAAAAGAAAGCAAGCGGAGCTGAAATACCTGCAAAAAAATCACCCCAGCCATTAAAACCCAAAAGTAAGGTTTCCTCCCAGCATACGTATAGTTGGAGCGCCCAAAAACCCAGCCAGATGAAAGAAACAAACAGAGACCACCTGTACAATTTTTTCGTCTTGACGTCTGAATCACTACGGGCTTTTCGTAAACGGTCAACCACTGATTGATCTGTATCTCTATTGATCTTCACTGAAATAACCTCAAGTGAAGTAACGTAAGTTATGACTGAAAACCTTTGGCCATAATCGTGTGTCAATGATGCTACGGTAATTCTTAACTCTGGCCCTTGCTAATCTCACTACAACTACTACTCCCAATGTCTTCTGCTTTGCTGAGGGGAGTTACCTTTGTAACCGAACTCACCTCCATTCCGTGAGATCGAAGATGGGGTCAAACCTAATTCAATTCAAGAAGTTACAGTATTACCAATGCAGCGCTTCGTTAGATAGAAGGTGGCTCAATATCTTGTATTCAGTTAGCTCTGAGAGTTGTAGTCTAAGATGAGATCCAATTCTCAATCTCAAAGCATAAGTCATTCTCCAATTAAGCTATTGATAAATATGACAAAAATAAACTAACGAAAAGAGGGCGACTTGTTAGCCGTACCAGAAGTATTTGACGAATCGTAAGGTTTGGCCGTTTTACGATTGGTGTTCACGTAAGTAGTTGAATAAATTGAGTCTATTAAAGTTACAACGAAACTTTTGTAGACGTTGAGAAATACTCTGCCAGTCATCATGATGGGTAACTTCTCCACTGCGGTAGATCTAGGAGTACACAGAACTGAAGGTGATTAAATTTCGGATGTATCGTATTAAAAGGTATGTGCTGTTTTTGTAGGGTGGATAAGCCAAGGCGTATCTACCAAGTGTCGCGATGGTGTTTGATGTGCTATGTCAAGATTTGATAATCATC
>JALZUP010000026.1 GCA_023301505.1 Robiginitomaculum sp. | reverse complement strand
AAAGAAAAGGATGAAGGAATTGTTTCCGAATCTAAATTTGTCAAACGCGAAGTTGAATGCAATTGTTGTGAAAATTTCGAAGCAAATCCCAGAAGATGCGGATGACGATGCGATCGATTCAGCGATAACAGATTTAGATGACATTGTGTCATTTGATAAGATCGTGGAAGAATCGAACAAAATGTCAAAACTCGAAAAAGCAGCAAAATCCAACAAGCAAAAAAAAGGGAAAAAAGACGATGATGAAGACGATGATCCAGATGATGAAGCAGCAGCCGCAGCGAAAGCAAAAGCAGAAGCAGAAAAATCAGGTGATGACGTTCCGAAATGGGCGCAATCGTTAATCAAGTCCAATGAAGATCTTTCACAAGAGTTGAAGAACTTGAAGGAAGGAAAAATCGTTGATCAAAAAAGATCATCCGCACGTGATTTATTCGAAAAATCAGAAGTGTTGAAAGGATTGTCACAAAAACGGAAAGACCGTTTGTTCAAGACAATTGACATCGATGATGAAGACATCACTGTTGAACAACAAATTCAAGAACTAGAAGAAGAAGAAGCAGACTTCGTTCAGAAGACCGCAGACGATACGGACCACGCAGGTCCAACGCCTGTTGCGACTATTGATTCAAAAGAACCGACAAAATCGGAACTTGATGCAATTGTTGGTTAACAACTTAAAATGAATTATTAAACTTTAAAAAAACACATAAGATGTTAGATTTAAACAAATCAAATGAAACCTACACGGACGCGGACGGTATTGCAATAAAGCACTACATCCACGGACTTGAAGGTGGTCGTGTTTTGGATGTTACTGGTTTCACGCCAGATTACATTCCAGAAGGTCACGGAATTATCAAAGACGGTGATGATTACAAACCACAACCAGTCGATGGTTCACAACACACACTACTTGTTGGTGTATGTCGTTCAACCACACGCAAATCGGTTCCATCAACAGGCGTGATGACACAAGGAACAATTAATAACGCGGTTTTAGTGTACCCATTCAACGCAGCTTCTTTGGCGGCATTGAAGACACTTGGAATCCACAATCAAGAAGATTAAGCAATGAGCAATTTTAAAGACCTCGTAAAAAAGTATTTTGTAGCACTGGCAACACGATACTATGAAAAAGTGAATGGTTCTGCAGAAGCACCGAACTATCTTCACGATTCAATGTTGACAGAAGAATATTCTGTTGATATGACCTATGCATCAGTTTCAGGTGATTATTCACGTGTTACCGCAGACATCGTTTCCTTTGATTCACCACTACCTTTGAAGAAAAGAAGTGCAATCAAAAAGGCATCTGGTGAGATCCCTAAAATGGGTATGAAGTACATTCTGAATGAAAAGCAGATGAACCAACTTCGTTTGTTGAAACTTATGCCAAACCGCGTTGCGGAATTAGCAAGAAAAGTTTTCGCAGATGTTGAGAATGGAATATTCGGTGTAAAAGAATTAATCGAATATGCATTTTTGATCGGACTTTCTTCTGGTGCGACTATCGTTGAAGATGAAACAAATGTTGGAAACCACGGTGTTCGTATTGATTACGGAATCAGTGATGCAAACCAGTTTGGTGCAGAAGTTAAATGGAGTTCTGCAGACGCAAAACCTGTTGATGATATTGTTCGTATCAAATCACGTGCAGGTGATACAGGTGTTGTTCCTTCACACGTTTGGATGGATGCTGCAGGAATGTTGGCACTTCAAAACAACGAACAAGTGAAACAATACTATGCGCAATCATTAAACTTTGCAGGTGCAAATGTTGGAACACCAACACAGGCACAAGTTGCAGCGTTATTCTTGAACGGATGGAATTTGACATTGACTGTCATTGATCGTTCATTCACATTTGAAAAGAATGGACAACGTACAGTGAAGAAAGGATGGACACCGAATATGGTTGTTTTCACAGTTGGAACAAATGTTGGTTCACTTGTATATTCTACACTTGCAGAAGAAGAATGGCCAGTTGAAGGAACAGCGTATGCAAAACCAAACCCATACATTCTTGTTTCAAAATCTGGACAAACGGATCCTGTTTCTGAAAAGACTGCAGTTCAAGCATTGGCATTCCCTATTTTACAGGATGTTGATTCTATCTTCTACCTAAACACAGAAGAAGCAGCAGAAGACGCGCAAACAGAAGATGATGCAAACTTTGACTACACAACTGCAGATGGCGCAACAACGGCCGTTTACACAAAACAGTCAGTTGTGGATGCAATCAATGAAGCGAATGCAGATTTGAAAGCTAAAATCACAAATGCAGATTCAACGTTACAGAATAAAATCAACAAATTAAGCGATGAAGAAATCGTGGTATTTGAAGACAATATTGTTGTAGCATAAACATAAAAACCGCAATCAAAGATGTACACACCTGCAGCAATAGAAGTTTTAATGAACAGAATTGGATTTGGTAAAGATGACGGACTTTCTGTCAATGTCTTGACTGAACACAAAACTGGTACTTCTGGACGTATATTTTCATCATTCCACAAACTTGTGACATTGATGAATCTTTATGAAACTGTTGAAGAAATCAATGTTTCCGAAAAGGATTTCAACGAATTTCTTCGACAAATGAAGCACGATGCAGTGAAGTCTTCTTTGGTTGCGGTTTTGAATCAAAATTGCTTGTATCTGGATGATTTCGATTATTCAGATACAATCGTTTTGAAATCCGATTTGCTTGAAGAAGTTGTCGGATATACTTTGGCTATTATGGCCATTGAACAAATGGTTTCAACGAACCGAAAGAATGACAAGCAGCGCAATGCGTCATTGTCATATCAAAAACTGAAAATGGAATTGGAAGGAATCACGGATGAAAAAGGATTCGTTCGTGCTAGAGGTATAAACAAGAAACTTCGTGATGCGATTAAAAGATCGCAGTGTGTTATGTTTCCGAATAAACCTACAATCCACAATGCAAATATCTGGTAATGATTCACGAAAAGAAAAATCCTGTTGCTATTGATGCAAAAATCCAGTTGATGCAAAATAAATTGTATCAACTTTTGCCGTTTAATAAAATGAATGCGTTTGGACGTGTTTATATTATTAAAGACAAGAACGGAAAGAACATCCCTGCAGAATTTATTTCTGGAACCGATTACAAGGAAATAATTTTCAATGACGAAAACAATATTCATTTCTTCTGTATAGAGAATGAAGAAACTGTTCAGTCAGGAACAAAATATGAAACCGAAATTGAATGGATCTTTGCAATGGACGTGGAAAAATTAAAACCGAAAGTTCAACATCGTGCAGATGAAGAATGTTTGGTTGACATATTGACCGCGATCAAAAGGATTCCATACTTTAAACTTGACAAGATCTATAAGGGACCAAAAGCACTTGAAGATTTTGATACAGACTTGGAAGATCGACATCCAATGCATTTTGTGAAAATTGTCGGAAAAATAAAATATTCAATTAATTGTTAAAACTATATACAATGAAAAAATTCTTGTTTAACCCACTTTTATTGATTTCAATAATCAACGAAGTTTGTGGTAATGACGCCGATAAAGTGCAGAACACTGGCGGCAAAAAACAATGTCTTGAAAGTGCGGTCCGCACCTATGCATTAGCGAAAGAAGACTTCGCATTTGCAGATCTTGCAGCAATGAAAGGTCAAGCAGCGTGGGACGCAGCCAAAACGGCAAAAGAGATTGTGATGTTCTACGATGTAGAAGAATTGGAACCGAACAACACGGAAGCCATCATCAAAACTGGTAGGTTTGCGGACTACAATATAAAAGACGCAGTGAAGGGTGTGAATTACACACATTATCTTGCAACGTGTTCACACGAAGCAGTTAAGTCATACGAAAATTCAGCATACACGCGTATTTTGAGAATCACAGAAGACAATGAAGTTCTTTGTGAAGTTCAGGATGATGGATCGATCAAGGGTGAACCTTTGACAAGTTTCATTGTTGGTGTTCGTGATGATGCACCTGCAGATGGGACACCATCGACAAAAGTGAACTTGAAGTTCAATGATTACAAGATGTCAATCGTGATACCATCATTTGATTTGGCAGACTATGAAGGGATTTATGATGTTAACTTGACACAGGTTTCTGCAAGTGCAACATCGATCAAGTTCAATGCGGTTGCGGATTGTTCAGGATCAGTGATCACTTCTTTCGTTGCAGCAGACTTCGTTGTGAAGGATGCTTCTGGACAGGTTCAGACAGTAACATTTGTTACACCAGATGCGGACGGTGTATATGAATTGACTGGAACTGGTTTTGTGACTGGTTACACTGTTGAAATGAATGGTGTGATTGCGCAAACAGGGATCACTTATGAAGGTGACGAAGCCTTGTCTATTGAAGTATAATGACAGGCCGTAATTATAAAGGAATTAATTTCCGCGAAGGGTACAATCTACCATTCGCGGATTTTAAAAAAGAGTTTGAAAATACGCATATCTTCAAACAAATTCCACACACGAAAGTTGAATCCGAACTGAAAAAAGCCTATAAAATCGCAACAGATGGGAACATTCCAAAAAGCGCAAAAAAACGCACTAACACTAAACCCGAAACGGATTAGTCTGGAAGTTTTCAATTTCATTCGACGCATTGAAAAAGAGTTGGCCGCTTATAACAAGGCTACAATTTTTGAAGACAGTGAAGATGTTGACGGAAATCCAATTGGTTTTTATTCATTTGCATCTGAATTGATTTCAGGTGGTGAAAAGAAAGCAGGTGATCCATTTACATTGAAAGACACTGGAAAGTTTCTTGAAGATTTATTTTCAGAAGTTCAAGGTGAAACAGTTTTCTTCGATACGAAGGACGAAAAAAAAGATGAAGTACTGCAGAATTTGTTGACAGACAATATCTTCGGACTTCAAGATGAAGATCTAAAGGACGTAATCGATAAAAGAATACGTCCTTTTTTATTGAAATATTTACAGAAAAATTTGACATAAATGATTTACAATTCTATTGACACAATTCCAATGAAGGTTTATTTGATGGTTGAAACATCTGGACACCTTCAATTTCTTGTTAATGATCAAAACAAAGAAGACATTCCGACAACGCAGGAAGAAATGGATCTGCAGGAAAGTGAATTGAAATTGATATGGGAACATATATCTGCAGAAGCAGAAAAGTATTCAACGAACAAAGAATCAAAGAAAATATTAAACCTTTCAACAAAGGTTGAAGCGTTGTCCGCGCGAAATGAATCGGTCCAGTTGGCCGTTCATTATTTAAAAACTCTATATGATGAAGATTTGATTGAAATGCTGCAGGGGTTCGGATATAGGTTCAAGCACAAGAATATGAAGAACGAGACACCGCGTGCAATTGAAAGACAATTCAATCGTGACGTTGAAAAGGTAGAACGTGAAATGATTGCGCTTGAAATACGACTGGAACAATTCAGAAAGAAATTGCCAGTCATAGATGAAGACCAGAAGTTGACACCGTTTGATCAAACAGTGATGTCTTATTCTGCATTTACAAAGTTGGGATTCATTGACACAAATGAAATAACATTCACACAGTACCATTCATTAATTGCAAACGGAAATGAAATGATGACTGCAATGGAAAAAAACAATCGAAATGGCAAATAATAAAATCACAAGGGATTCCATACTTGAAGAAAAAGTTTTAAAAATAGGGACCGACTATGCGAAAAGTCTGGATCCTGCCATCAAAGCGAACAAAAAATGGGTTGATTCATTCGCGCCTATCAAGGCGGCCGCATTAGAATATGCAGGTATTGAAAAAAACTTCAAGGTTTCAAAATCAAGATCTGAATTTTTAAAGATTGCAAAACTTGAAGAAGAATTGCGCCGAAAAACTGCAGAAGCAGTCAAGGCCGAACAGAACGCATTGTCATCACTTGAAGGATTGAAAAAACAGTATTTGAATACTGAAAAAGCATCTTTGTCTGTTGAAAAGGAAAAGGAATCTGCAAAGCAGGCATCACTTCGAACTTCAAAACTAGAACTTGATATTGAAGCAAAAAAGCAAAGATCACAACGCAGGACCATAAAGTTGACCGAAGAAGAAAAGTTGGAACAACGTCTTTTGGCACGTGGACGGCGTGAAGCCGCAGTCATATCTTCAAAACTATCGACTGAATACGAAAAACAATCTGTCATCCTGACAAAATTGCGTCGAGAATACAAGGATCTTGCACTGAAAGAAGGTGAATCATCCAAACGCGCAAAAGAACTTCAACAACAGATCCACAAACTTGATGCGACACTGAAACGTGTTGATGCAAACGTTGGACAATTTCAAAGAAGCGTTGGAAACTATTCAAAGGCAATGAATTCTGCACGAAATGCAGCGCGTTCACTGGCATCTGCGATGGGACTTGTTGGTGGTGCATTCTTAATTGTTCAGGTGGTCCGTGATGCAACGAAGGTGGTACGTGACTTTGAAAAGCAAAACGCAACATTGTCTGCGATTTTACAGGTCGAGAAAAAAGATATGCGTGAATTGACGGATGATTCGCAAAGATTAGGTGAAACAACGGTGAAGACTGCAGGACAAGTGACTGGACTTCAAATTGCATACGCACGACTTGGATTCACACAAAACGAAATTCTGGATCTTACAGAAGCAACCATCGCAGGATCTATTGCGATGAATGCAGAACTTGACAGGACCGCGAATTTGACAGGTGCAGTTGTGAACACGTTTGATGATTTAAGCACAACAGACGCGCCGAAGATCCTTGACATACTTGCATTGTCAACCGCTAAATCCGCATTGAACTTTCAGAAGTTAGAAGTCGGGATTCCAATTGTTGCAGGTGCGGCAAACGCTGCAGGTGTACCATTCACAAAATTGGTTGCATTGATGGGAAAACTTGCAGATTCAGGAATCGACGTTTCAACGTCTTCAACTGCTATCAGGAATATTTTCATTGAAAGCAAAGCACAAGGATTGGATTATGGTCAAATACTGGAAAAAATAAAAAACAGTCAAGACAAATTGACCGCGTCAAATGATGAATTTGGAAAACGTGCTGCGGTGTCGGCTGCAGTTCTTGCAAACAACATTGACAAAACGAATGAACTTGATGAAGCATTGAACAATGCTGCAGGGACCGCACAAAGAATGGCAGACAAAGAATTGGACACATTGGATGGATCTTTGAAGTTGATACGATCGGCATTTGAAGGATATATTCTTTCATTGAATGATTCTACAGGTGCAGGTGAAAAACTTCGTGATGGCATTCGATTTATTGCAGAAAACTTTTCAACGTTGGTTTCTTCTTTGGTTACTGCAGGAAAGGTATGGATTGCATACAAGACATTTGTTTTCCTTGCTAGGATCCAACAATCATTGATGAACAAAACAATGGTATTGACCAGACTTGCAGCAATAAGATCTGCAGGTGGTGTGAAGATTGCCACTTTGTCGTGGAAAGCATTCAATACAGTGTTAAAAGCAAACGCAATTGGAATCGCTATTGCTGCACTTTATGCAATTTATGAAATAGTGCAAAGGCTTAATGTTCCACTTTCTGAAATGGTTGAAAAGACCAATGAATCAACAGAAGCGTTTTTGAATTCAACATTTTCGATGGAAGCACATTCAAATTCTATGGCTAAGGCTGCAGAAAGATATGATGAATTAACCGCAAAAACTTCTTTGAACGAAAAGGAACAACGCGAACTGGATGACATTATCAAGCAAATTGCAAAAGATGTTCCATTGGCCGTCACAGAAGTTGATAAGTATGGAAATGCACTTTCAATAAATACTGGAAAGGTTAAAGAATTCAATGATGAAAATGCACGTATCAATGGACAACTTGAAAAGACTTTGTTGAAGGAAAATGAAGAACAATTGAAACTTCTGGAAAAAGCACAATCGGAATTGAATCGTGTGACAGAAGAAGGTGTTGCATTTTATGTTGAAGGTGTTGGACGTGTTGCAAATTATAATGGTGTTTTAAAGAAACAAGAAATTCAAGGTCGAAAGAATGTTGATGTGATTGTTGAAGGAAACGCACTGACTTCAACACAAATTCAATTGGTTCAAGACGCGATCAAACAAAATGAAAAGGATATCGCGCAAAAGAAGTTGTTCATCCAGTCATTGACTGCAGAAGGACGTGAAATGATCAGGTTGAATGAAGAAAAGGAAAGACAACGTGAAATCGATGAAAAACTTGCAGATGAATCAAAGGTGATCGCAGAAGGAAAAGCCGAAGAACTTTTGAAAGTTCAGGAGTTGCAAGAAAAGATCAAGTCCTTGAATCTGGAAAAGAAGCAATTGAACAGGAACCAGATTGACGAAAGAATCGCAAAAGACAAATTGATCGCTATATACCAGAAAGAAATTGATTTGATACTTGGCACTGCAAAAGCAACAAAGTCTTCTAATAAGGCCGAAAAAGAACGTCTAGCACTCGCAAAACAACTTTCAAGTGATATTATTAAACTGGAACAGTTTTCTTTGAAGAAAAGAATCGAATATCTTGATTCGGTTGCGAATGAAGAAGATGCAGCCTATGAAGTAAGGAAACAGGCGATATTTTTTCAAAACAATCTGGAAATTGAACTGGAAAGATCGAAGACACAAGTGAAGTTGGATGCGATCAATTATGCCACGGATCAGGAACTTGCAGTGATCGCAAAAGGTGGTGAAAGATCTATTGCGTTGAAGGAAGAAATTGCAGAACGTGAAAAGAACGCACGTCTGTTGATCGAAGAAGAATTCATCAAAAAACGTGATGAAATAAAGGAAAAGAACGAAAATCGAACAGATGCAATTGATATTGAAAAGTTCCAGAATGATGCAAAGTTAAAAGCGGACATACAACAGAAATTGTTGAACGAAGAACTGGAACGTGAAAATGATTTCTTTGCTTCATCCCTTGATCAATACAACACGCGTGAAGATGCGATTGAAGCATCCGAAAGAAGGATTGCAGAAATAAAAAAACGTTATGCAATTGACGCATTGAATGTTCAAGTTGCTGCGATTGACAAACTTCTTAAAGATGAAACATTGTCTGCAGAAAAACGTGCGGCGTTGGAAGCGGAATTGTCAGGAATAAAACTTCAAATTTCAGATCTAAATACACAACAGTATTTGGAAAACAACGAAAAAGAAGTTATAAGTGAAGAAGAAAAGGTTGAACAGATCCTTGCAATATCACAGGCACTTGCATCTGCGTTGGTAGATTTGGCCAATTCTATTTTCGAAGCCAGAATTCAGTCAATAGACGAAGAAATTGATGCGAATGATGACAGGACCGAACGTCTTCTTGAAAATGAAAACCTTTCAGATGAACAACGTGCAGAAATTGAAGCTAAAGGTGAAGAACGCCGTGAACAATTAGAAGAAAAGAAAAGGAAGGAACAACGGAAGCAGGCAATTTTGAACAAGTCACTTGCAGTTGTTGATGTAGCAATCGCCACTGCTCTTGGAATTATGCAATCATACGCACAACTTGGACCAATTGCAGGAAATGTCGGTGCAGCATTGGTCGGTGCATTGGGAGCGATTCAGATTGCTGCGATTATTGCAAAACCAATTCCTGCGTATGCAAAAGGAACAGACAATCACAAGGGTGGTCCTGCGTTGGTAGGTGAAGAACGTCCAGAAGTAATTCAGGAACCGAATCGAAAACCATACGTTGTTTCAAAACCAACGATTCTTGATTTGCCACGAAAAACCAAAGTGACACCATCTGTTGCGGAATATGACAAGATGATGCGTGATAGCGTGTTGACAGATATACACTATTCAAATAACAAAATGAATTCTTTTCAGGCTTCACAATTATTTGATCAAAGCGGAAAAAATATTGTTGCAGAATTGAAAGAAACAAGACGCGCGATTGAACGCAACAAACCAAAAGATCCGAAGGATCACAAACCAGTTGATTTGAACCACGAATTGTTCAGATTCAAAAACACAAAATGGTCATAAATGGGAAATTTTAATCCAACATACAAAGACAGGGTTCGTTTCAGTCTTTATCACGAAGAATTCGGAACTGTTCAGATAACGGAACCAGAAAACTGGAATGAAGATGAAAAAGAACTTGCAAGAAATGAAGACTATCACGGTATTTTCTCGAAGTTTTCAAACTCATTGTTGTTCGTTCAAGATGGTGCGGATTTGATCAAACTCGTTCGGAAACTGTACGGAATCAACGCCAAAATAAAATTGATAAAGGAAGAAATGCACCCACAAACAGACTTGTGGGTTTTGGCATATACAGGTTTTTTGGATCTTGCAGAATATTCCACTGAAAACAAAAAGGTGTCGGTGAAGTTCAATTCTGGTGGTCTTGAACAATCAATGAAAGCACGTGAAAACGAAAAGATTGAAGTTGAAAGACTGGACACCATCGCAGGACGTGAAATCGCGCCACTTGAAACAAGGAATCTTCGACTTGATGGACGTGAAATATTTCTTGAAAGTGAATTTGATATTTCACCACAAAATGATCAGGCGAATGTTCAGGTTGAAACCAATGCAGGAAACACGCGGAATCAAACTTGTGGAATACCACTTCGAATTGTTGCGAATAGTCATCAAGGCATATTGAATCAACCAACACCGCAATCAACAGGATCGGAACAGGTTGGAAACTTGGATATGATGATATTGTTTGATATGCAGCAGACAAGGGTGTTTGATATTGATTTGGATATTTCTTTGGATGCATTCTTTCAACAATATGAAAATGTTCAGTGGTGTCGATACAAAGTTTGTTTGACTGTTTATCAAAACGGTTTTGATTTTGATCTTAAAAACAGAACGGTCCTTCACGAATTAAGATCTGAAAATCCACCAGAAACAAATGGAACATCTGAACTTGTTTTGCCTAGTGACTATGATGCACCATATCCACAATTTACAAGACAGATTTCGACGTCATATCAAAACCAGAACTTCACACTTTTAGCAGGTGAAAGTGCTGCGGTTGAAGTTTTCTTGAAATCGGATATGTACACAGATAACAATGCAGGTGTCAGATGTTTTGCAAGAAACATTGTTGCATCCTGCAGTTTGAAAGAAGATAGTTTTGATGAAGCAACAAGCACAAAAGTTGTTTTATCTCACGAAATGGGTGAAAGACTTGTTGAAATAATGACTGACAAAGAAGATGCATTCTATTCAAAAATATTTGGAAGAACTGACATTGGATATGATCAAGACGGCGAAGGATCTTTGACAGGAATTGCACACGGATTCTGGATCCGACAATTCGATGAATTTCCATTGTCGGATGGTAACAAGTATAAACGTTTGACCACTACTTGGAAGGATTATGTTCAATCAATGGAAACGATTCACAGAATAGGTGTTGGAATTGAAAATTTCGGATTCAAAGAACGTGTTCGTGTTGAAGATCTTTCGTATTTCTATAATAACAATGTTTTGATCAGATTGCCAAACCAGATCAAGAATGTAAAACGTGAAACTGCGACTGAATTCTTCTATTCAAACATAGTGATCGGATATGAAAAAGGCGGTGAATACGAAGAAGCGATGGGACTTGATGAATACAATGCACTATCAACATTCACAACCGTGATTGAAGCGGTTGTCAATGAATTCAGAAGGGTTTCAAAATATCGTGCAGATGTTTATGGTCCTGAATTTGCCAGAAGAAAATCAATATTCAAAAATCCAACAGAAGACACAAGATATGATCTTGACAATTTCATCTTTGATATGAAAAGGGATTTTGATAATTTCAAACAACGTGTCTGGCAGGATGATTTCGAATCAGAACCAGAAGGTGTTTTCAGTCCTTCAACGGCCACGAATCTTCGATGGACACCTTTCAATTTGATGCGATACAAACACAACTGTAATATTGCAAGTGCGTTGATTGCATATCCTATTGACTACATAAAACACGGATCTTCAACGGCAAACACTAAACTGAAAACAAAGTTTTCTGGACAACCACAGTATCAAGAAAGTGACGATATAGTCAATACAGAACTAGGAAAAGCGCGTTTTGATCCTGAATGGGTAAACTTCGAACACGAAATTGATTTCGATTTGAACCAACAAATTGAAGGTGTTACTGTAATTTTGGGGGAAGAAATAAGAAATGTTTATGGACTTGTAGAATATACAAACGAAGACAACATTCTTGAACGTGGATTTTTATTTAATTTGAAACCCAATGGTGCAGGCCAGTGGAAAATCTTAAAAAGCAACAGATAATGACATATTCAGAAATACAAATCACATTCGGTGTTGATTTAACAAATGAAACAATTTCATTCGATGCAGGTGATATTGCAAACAATAATGTTTTTCAAATCTTGGAACAATGGACTTCATTTCGATCAAACAATGGTTCGGTTTCAGTTGGAACACCGACATCAAATGCAGGTGAAAGAAGTGCGATCGCATTTCTTCAATCCTTCAATGCGGATTACAATGTCACAGGATTATTCACAACATCCAGATCTTCAAATATTGTAACTATTGCAAGCAACCAGATTCAGGTTTCATTTGATCAAAGTTCTGTTTCTGTTCCTGCAGGTGTGACATTCGTGGTGACAAACCAAACTGCATTGCCGTTTTTTATTGATACAGTTACTTTTGATGATGGTGACAGTCCGTGTTCAAATGTAGAAGTCACGGTGACAACTAATATTCAGGCAGATTCATACGAAATACAAAGTTTTGTCGGTGGATTAGATCCAACACCTGTCACCACAAACCCTTTTGTGATTATGTTGCCGCGTGGATCCAGTATTCAGTTGACTGCGAATCAATCAACATACAGTGACACGGAAAGCGTGGTCACACCACCTTCTTTCAATTCTGCTTCAATAGGTTTGAATATAGATGACAATCCGTCTGGTGCGACTGTCATCGTGTCTGTTTCTTTATTTGCAGCAACATTGGACATTCAAAACCTTCTTTCTTTTCAATATTCATTGAATGGAACTTCGTGGTCCACAAATAACCAATTCACAGGACTGTTTTCTGGATCATACACAATGTATGTTCGGGATCAATATGGATGTGTTCGGACAAAAGATTTTGTTTTGGATGGGTTCGGTATTAATTCACCATACTTGTCAGTATCAAAAGCAAATTCAATTCGATTCAAAGACGTGGTTGTTTGGGGTGATTGCGCAAACTACAAGAACGAAGAAAACACACTTTCGAACGAAGAAGAATATAAAAAACCATATACTGAAATACTATTTTTTCAAACTTGTGATATTGTCACGGCGCAATGGAAATCAAACTATGCAACAAACAGGTTTTATTCAAAACTTAGTGGTGTTGATGAAGTTATATCTGCAGAAGTTTCAATTTCCGCACTTACAGGTGTGCAAAGTCATTCGGTGACGCAGGTTTCTAACTTTATGAGATTGAAAGACAAGCGTGATGCGAAAAAATTTCTTTTCACGGATGGATCAGGTCGTGCAGGTGTTTATTTTGTAAATGGGAATCTTTATGACTATGACACAAATGCAGATATTGGTGATTACGCATTGAATGGTGGATTGCCACCGTGGGGTGTTAAAGGAAATTATCTTGGAATAGGTGGAACGTGGGCCTTGATTGAAGATGTGATTTATTCAGAAGAATTGAACGCAGAAGTTTTGGTCATTTCTGGTGTTGCTGCACTGGTTGTTGATGCGGATTTCATCACTTCTTGTTTTTACAATCTTTTACCATACGAAGTTTTTGAAGCGACAATTGATATGGCTTCTTTCGATGAAAAATGTCTTCGTTTTGAAATCAAATGTGATGATGTTGTTTTTGGTGAAAGAAAATATCTTTCTGAATTATGCAACGTAAAAGTTCGACACGAAAACACTGTTAAAATATCGTACTGGAATACTAGCAACACAGATGTGTTTTTCGCTACAGGAATAAAGTTCTTGATGCGATTGAAGAAGGAATTGATCGAAGGTGATTTTTCAGATGAAAGCACAACGCACCTGACAGACACAGATGCAAAACTTTTGGAAAGTACTGTTCACGAAAGAAATATTTTTTCTTTTCAACCTGTCACAACGCCACGGATGCGACAAATGATTCAGGCGTTCGCTCATCCAGAACTTTATTTGGATGATGTTCGATATGTTAAAGCATCAATACAGAAAACAGGTCCTTTGGAAGATACAAACCTTTATGACATTGTTGCGGACCTTACAAAAGCAGAAAACGTTTACAATAGTGATTCAGGAACGCTGAATCTTAATAGTGGAAATCAGGAAGTCCCTGCGATAGTGGATGGCGGCGAAGATTTTGTTTTATATCAATAATATAGTTAAATACATAAAAAAATGAGTTTTACAGATCAACAAATTCTGGACAGATTAACTGAATTAATTAACTGGAAAAATGCACTTGTTGCGAATTCAAAAACAACAGGTGAATTGACATTAATGGATCCAGTGGATCGAAATGGAGTTCTTCGAATTGCAATTGGTGCTACATCAAAAAGATTGCCGCTTCAAAATTTAGTGGACAACATTGCACAAGATTTGGTTCTTGGAAATGTTCCTGCAAAATTTAAACAGGTCACGATTGACTTTGATGCAGCAGGATCAACAATTTCAAAGGTCCGAACGGCAATCAATGCAAATGCAAACTATGTTCTTGAACAGGGAACTTTGTATTTCTTTTTTGTGAATCGAATTGTTTTGACGAATGGCACTGGAATTTCTGTTGGCGCAACACCTGCAGATCCAAACCCACCATCGTATGCGGTGATTCAAGAATTTTTCGTACTTACACAACGAATTCAACCGAACGCACAAGGTGTCGCATCTTTGGGTGTTTCAGGTACGGAACTTCAATCGAATGGTATTAGGTATTTTAATACTATTGATAACAGGAGTTATGAACCGATTGAATTTGATTTGGGTGATATTGGAACAACTGTTGTTGAAGATGCGGTGAACGCTGCAGGTCCATTCAGTACGCCAAACGGCGTGACTGTTCTTTTTAGAGCCGTTCAGGATGGTGACGAAAGAATTTGGTTGTATTTAGGTGCAGAAGAAGAAATCGGAAACGGTTTTCCAGTTGTGGATGATGAAGATTTCAGATTGTTTCCAGATGAAAATGCGGTTGATCCTACACCTGCCTATCAAGAAAGTTTGCCGCAGAAGGTTTCAGATCTCACAGGTGATTCAATTGATCTTTCAAACCACGAAGGTATTTTTTATAATTATGAAACACCATACACTGCAGACGCATTTGATTTTGGTCAAAAGTCCCTTTTCGGAAATGCACGTGTTTTAATTGATACCACTGGAAAGACAGAATTTCCAAAACCACAAGCCAGATGGGAATTCACCGTGACAGGAACAACAGGAATTGCACAACTTCAAATCGGAAGTTTTTCGTATTTAATGCCATTTGATACAGATGAAGACACAACAGTTTCTTTGTTTGTAACGAATCAAGACAATCAAATATTTCAGGACACTGGACTTCTTGCAACTGCGGATGGTGATATATTGGTTTTAAATGGTTTTTATCTTGGGGTTATCTCAATTGTGAACAATGTTGGTGATGTGAATGGGACACTTGATTTTGGTTTTCAACTTCGTTTTGAACAAAGTCCTGAATTTGAGCCAGATCAACAATATTTTGCACACTTCATTTTTGAAGACAATTTGATTGCGTATCATTTCAGGAAAGTTGGTGAAGTTGACTATTCGCCAAACGTTATTGTTCGACGAATAAAATCTTTAAGTGATGATTACACGATTTCTGGTTCGGATAGCACCGTTCATTTTGAATCAAACGCATTTGACAACAATGGTGTTCTTGAACCAATTGAAATCACTATTCCTTTAAACGCGACAGAACCAATTGAAATTGGAAGTTATTTTGATTTTTATCAGAACAACGCAAATCACGAACCAACATTCAATGTTGAAGGTGGCGTTCAGATAGTAACAGAAGACAATGATGTTCTTGAACACACAGGTGTGAATTCTGGAATATCATTGACAAAAACAGACACAGACAAATGGCGTGTTGTTCGTATTACAAGAAATGGATCTGCATTCAGACAGGTCGGAACTGGAAATCACGTTCTTGATGAAGCGATGGATATTTTCAGGAATGGGAAAACAGGTTTCAATGAACAGAATCCTGCACATTTAATTGATGTTAAAGGCGATGAAAAGACTACATTCATAATGCCAGACGGACGTCAAATTGTTCAGCATATTGGCGAAGCGCATTTGTCAGATTTAGGTTTGACAATAGGAACAATAAAGGGTGGCACAATAGAGGTCAGAAAGCATCCAGATTATTTGAACGGACAGACTTATATTTTTACAGGTGATGCAGGTGCGTTCAAGTTTACTTCAACTATGGGTGTCAAGGACTTGTCACCGTCAGGAAGTCAAAATGAATCAAGGTTTGTTGCTTACGCTTTAAACACAAATACACTGGAAAAATACGCACAAGTACGTTCGATAAACACCGCAGGTCATTATACTGGTTTGACCGCAATAAATGGTGCGGATGTTTCAGATCCTTATACTTGGTATTACGCGAACAATCCATCGAGAGCATCAACGATGTATCACACACCGTATGGTTTTGAAATTAGAAACGGAATATTGCAATTAAAGAACTACGGAACGGATTCTGCGTATGGATTTGTTGAAGGTTATGATCACGGTGATGGTGTTATGACCGCGCCTGAAAGATCTTTGGCTATAGATGCAGAAGGACGTGTCCAAACAATATTGCCAGTTTTGACAAAGAAAATATCATTAAGTGTCGCGGATATTAGAACGCTTTTTTCTGCTCCTGTTGATGCTATTCCTGCACCACCTTCTGGATATTACATTAAAATAATTGAAGCGGATATGAACTATGTTTTCAATGTTAATGAACCAAACACAGGCATAATGGATTTAATAATTGATACCGCAACGCAGCCGCAGTTTAAAAGCCCTAGTGGCATAATGACAGATACTTCTTCATATTTTGGAAATATGGAAAGAAATGTTTTGTCAAGTCCTTCGTCTGCAGAAACAATGTATGTTCATAATAAAAAGTTGATCATCAAAGGTGTTTTTGATAATCCAATAAATGACAGTACAGTTGATGTTTACATAACTTATAAGCTAATAAAAATATAATGATTTCATATCCTTCAACGCCACCTTTCACATTGTCAAGTGGTTCTTTTTATAAAAACATATCCTACGGACCATCAAACCTTCAACAGTTTGACATCGCGATTCCAACAGGTGGTGTGTCTTCAAAACCAATTGTCATTTATGTTCACGGTGGTGGTTATAGGTACAGTAATAAAGAATCATTTTACAACGCTCAATCCGAAAGGGATGAAATAAACTTCTATCTTTCAAACGACATCATATATTGTGGAATTGATTATCGTCTAATAAAAACAATAAGTGATTCACAAGGTGTTGAAAAGTGTCTTGATGATGGCCGTTTGTTTATGGATTTTATAATTGACAACGCATCTTATTTTAATGTTGATACAACAAAAATGTTCCTTTTCGGTGGATCTGCAGGTGGTGGAATAATTCAAGATATTGCATTCAGTGGTTTATATTCTGGAATTCTTGCAATAGGGTTGAATGAAATTCAAGCAGATACCGACACACACGACTGGAACCAATACTTCACAAGTATCAATTTTGATGTTATGAAATACACTAAAGACAACAATCTTATGGAAGATTTGTTTTCATACTATGGAATACGTGACGAATCTGGTTTTGAATCTCAAAGGATTCAATCGCTTAAATTAAGGATGAAGACTTTGGATCTTATGGTGAACTATAATGGCAAAATATATTTAACACAAAACAACTGGCCAAACACGGTTCCAACTGACAGGAATCACGTTCTTCATCATCCACTTTTGGCAAAAGCGGTGTATGATAGAGCGAATATAGAAAATATTGAAATTTATGCAGAAATTCAGTCTTTGTCAATAGGACCAAAGGTTGAGGTGACAAGACAACAGTATTTTCAGGACGTTTTGTCAGTCGGTAAGTGATCAAAATCAAAATTAAATTAATAAATACAGTATATTTATACCTTGTAAAACCCTTAAAATGATTACTATGAAAAACAAAATGATAATGGCCGTCAACACAATTTGGGTAGTGTTAACCGCATTAAACGAAAGCGGAATTCTTGAATTGCTGCCTTTTGAAAACGAAAAAATTTCTGGATGGATAAAATGGATCATTGCGTTTGTTTTGATTATCGCAAATGCTGCGTATTTCCAGAAGAACACATCAAAGACAACTGTTCAACCTAATCCAGAACACGAAGAAAAATGAAAATTCAAGATGTTAAAATAATTATAGCCTGCACAATACCGACTATTTTTTCAATGTTTGTGACATTGTTTTTTTATTCGGATGCAAAACTTGATGTGTATCTTTTTTATGATCATTCAAGGTTTATTGATAACATATTTTATGACATTTCGAATCTTTCAACCGCTTCGATTTTTACGTGGTATGCTTCAAAATGGAAAAGAAATATTTTCACACCCTTCTTCATTATCTCTTTAATTGAATGGGTTCTTTACTTTACTTTTTACAAACAGATGGCGTCATTGATTTTGCTGCCATTATTAGTCTTTTTAATAATACTATACAATAGAAAAAAATGAAAAACCCACCTACAATGTCACAGGTTCTTGGATTAATGTCAGTAATTATAATACCAATTATAATCTGGGGCGTATCTGTTGAAACTAGATTCACGTCAAACATATACAGAATAGAGCAAAACGAAAAGACGAATACAAAAATTGAAGAAAAGATTGATCGAATTGATGAAAACACAATGCACACTTTGATTGAGATTGAAAAATTGAAAAAATAATTCTATGAAAACCGAAGAACTAAACTTGGACACATCTTGGACAACACCTGTCAGGGTAAACCACACAAAGAACTTTTCATTGCATCTTGATGGGTTCGACAATGTTGATACTGAATATGAATTGACATTGGTGAATGAAGAAGACGAAAGTGACACGGTTGTTTTTGTTTCTGGAACAGATATTTTGATGTTTCCTGCAGAAAAGAAAGTCAGTATTGTTCTTCAAGGAAACAGGTTCCAGTGCGGCCAGTATTACGGCGAACTAAAAAGTGTTAATAAGGATGCAGAATTTTTCTACCTTCAAAAAATAACAATAAAATTCACTTAATGGAAATCACACTATCATCACCACTTTGCAACAATAAGGTTGTTATATCTGGAAGCAATTGCGAAGTTGATTCGCAGTCTGTCACAAATGTTGACAATGTTTCTGTTGTGATGCAATCTGGTGGTGCAACTGGACCTGCAGGAAAAGATGGTTTGGGCGCGGATCCTGTTTTCATTGCGACAACTGAACAAAGACTTGTTGATTTGGAAGAAAGAACACCAGATTTGAACTATGTCCACGATCAATCATCTGCGTCTTCTGTATGGAATATAAACCATAATCTTCAAAAGTTTGGTTCGATAAAAACTATCGACACCGCAAACACAGAAGTGAAAGGTGATGAAGAATACTTGGATGAAAATAATATCAGAATTACATTTGCTTATGCCATAATGGGAAAAGCATTCATAAATTAATATACACCTAAATAACAAATAAAATGAAACATCTTAATCACGTAGATTTTAACAGGCTAGAAGTTAGAAATGCAGTACTTCAAAATTTAGCAACCGCACCATCAAACCCGAAAAAAGGTCAGGTGTATTTTGATAACGCAATAAACAAAGAACTTTCGTGGGACGGCACAAGTTGGATTTCAAGAGGTTCGGAACTTACTGCAGCAGACATAAAAACTCTTTATGAAAGTAATGCAGATACAAACGCGTTCACAGACGCATTGTTGACAAAACTTTCTGGAATTGAATCTGGTGCGACTGCAGATCAAACAGGTGCGGAAATAAAAGCTGCATACGAAGGTGAAGCAAATACGAATGAATTCACCGATACAGAAAAAACAAAACTTGCGTCTTTAGAAGGAAGCAAATTTTTAGGTTTATATCTAAGTTTAGCAGCTTTACAATCTGCACATCCTGCACCTGCTTCTGGTAGTTATGCAGATGTTGAAGTCGCTGCAGATGATGATATTCGTTATGTTTGGGATGATGGGGATTCGCAATTCAGGGAAAAGCACAATGCACCTGCGTTGACGGCTGCGCAGATAAAAACGCAATATGAAGCAAACGGTGACACAAACGCATTGACAGACGCGTTGTTGGTTCTTTTAAATTCTGCATCACAAAAATTTTCTGGAAACATCACTGGTGATGGAACTGCAGTTTCTTTTCCAGTTACGCACGCACTAGGAACACAGGATGTTCAGGTTCAGGTTTACGATAATGACACAAAAGAACAGGTCCTTGTTGATAATGTTAGAACCAACACAACGCAGACTTTAATTGTATTTGGTGAAGCACCTTTAAATGGTAAGATATACCGTGTTGTAGTAATTGGATAAACCAATATTTTAATATGAAACATTTAGGAAAACAAGAAGATCAAAAAGATATTGCAGAAAACGAAGATCTGACTGGTGATGCGGTCAGTTCTGTTGCTGCAGGTTCAACATTAGGACTTGAACAATCTATTTTGGCCAAAGCAGGACAACCTGCTCTAACTGTTTTAGCGGTTGGATATACTACTTCTGGAAAAGTTCAGGGTTGTTCTTTAGGTGATGGAAATGTGATTGAAGTTTTTTCCAGTGGTTCAGAATATAATTCAGGAAATGTCCTTTATAGGGAATTTATGAATTTAGGTGAACCGATTTGTTTCACAGGACTTTCAAACGGTGCTATAATTACAAGCACACAGGGTTTTTATGGGTTCAGTGAACAAGTTGAAGGTTCAAGTGAAAGTCCGATGCCTTTATTGTCTTATGGTTTATCATTCAAGTCAACATTTCTTTTTGGATTCCGAAGTTCTGGACAAAACGATGGATTGATTCACGTTGTTAATGGTCCTTTGTTGAACAATATAAAACTGACAGATGGTGGTGGTGTTGTTCAGGTTTCACAGGAGAACATTGTTCTGCAGCCGTGGGAATATATACAACTTACAACAAATGGTAATAAAGAATATATTTTGGAAGGTCAAAATCCAATGATGGCCTGCATTCACGGACGTATGAATGAAACTTCAAACAAGTTTGCAGATAGTAGATTGGTGATGCCTTTGACAAATGATGGTATTACTTGGCCGCGAAGCGGATTTGTTTCTGCACCATATAATAACACTGTTGTAAATTGGTTTACTCGCGACAATGCAGAAGGTAGTTTGAACAGTGGAAATGGCGTCAGTCCTTCAAGTCCGATTGACTTTGATGCAGCTTCACCAACTGGAACAGGTGCAAATGATCCAGATTATCAACCAGATGGTGCGACAAGAGTTTTCGCGGTTGGTTTGATTTCTGCATATTCTGGTGCGGATAGTGCAGGTTATGAAGCGTCACCTTTAATGCCTACAAGTGCGATGTCACAGGTTGTTGCGCAACCATTGTTTATTGATGATTCTGGTGACGGTGGAAATTCTGGAATCGCGATTGCAAGTCCGTATCAAGGAACCGCAAAGATCTATGAATGGAATGATGTCACAAAAACAATAGATCTGGCATATACATTGCCAATAACAAGAGGTACAACGGCTACAGATAGAAATGGACAAAAACATCCTGCAGCAGGACAGGTTGCAAATGAAACTGGAAGTGGTTCAATTCTTCTGGTTGGACAATTAAAAGCAGGTGTAATCATCGCAGATGTTCCAATTACTGTTGTTGTTCAAAATGCAACACCAACTTTGATCCCTACAATAAGAAGTCAAAATGGAACCACAACCACTTCAATAATAAATGATGATGATGAAACTTTGACGCTAGGATGGACACCTTCAACATTGAAGTCAGAAATCACAGAAGGTGTTGACGGAATACTTTATAAAAGGGTTATAAACGCAGGAACAGAATCGTGGGAAATCGCATAAAAAAATCAAAATGGGAAAGACTGTAATACTTAGCAACGGACACGGTGGTGTCATAAATGGAAAATATCAAACTGCAGGAAAGCGTTCGCCAAAAAGGGAACACGGTGTTCTTTATGAAGGAATGTTCAATCGTTGGGTTGTAAATGGAGTGATCGAAGAACTTGATAGGATTGGGATTCCATATTATCACGTATCACCAGAATTGACAGATATTAGTTTGAAAACTAGGGTTGACCGTGTTAAGAAAATATATAATTCTGACAAAGATGTTTATTTGTTAGATGTACACGCAAACGCAGGTGGCGGTGAAGGTGTTGAAGGTTTCACAACAGATGGTGAAACAGGAAGTGATGCAATTGCAGAAATATTCCTTTGTAACATTGAAGAAGATTTGAAGGACCAGAAGATGCGATTTGATTTTTCAGATGGTGATCGTGACAAGGAATCAAATTTTTATGTTTTAAGAAATACGCCTTGTTCTGCATTCCTTTTTGAATCTGGATTTATGGATGGTGAAAAAGATTATAAAAATCTTTGGGACAGGAACTATCTTCAATCTATCGTCTGCAGTTTAGTTCGCAGTATAACAGAAATATACAATTCATAATGGATCAGGATGCACCAGAAAAGGACAGAAACAACGTTTTAAGCACTAGAAACGTTTTGATCGGTGTGATAGTGTTGATTTTGATAGTTCTTCTTTCAGGCGGTGGATATGGACTTCGTATGTATAAGAATCAATTAAAATATCAGGTCCAGAAGTCGGACAGTATTCAAAACGTTTTAGATCTTAATGAAAAACGTTATGAAATACGATATCAAAAAGGAATTGACAGTGTGTCAAAAATTAAAGTTGAACGAAAAACCTATTACAATGATTTTATCACTTGGAAAAATATTGCAGAAAAATTGTATGAAGAAAGAATGTATGTTGATGATCGTGTTTATCCTGTTGACTACCTTGACATACTCGCAGAACGATTTCGGTACAAAAACAAGACCGATTTCATATTCAACGATGAATGAATTCGGAAAACTTCTGGAACACTCAATCAAGACAGATTCAATTTTGGTTGTGAAGGCAAACGAAATCAAAAGTCTTCATCTTGTGACAGAATCGGACCAGAAAACGATATTTCAACTTGAAAAGGTTGTGATCCCTTCACTGAAAAACAAAATTCAGGTCCGTGATTCCACGATTGTCAACCAAAGGACCAAACACAATGCGAAGATTGAAGTCAAGGAAATCGAACTAAAAGAGCAGAAAAATAAGAAATGGACATTCCTTGGTGGTGGCACATTGATTGGAATTATTCTTGGACTTGTGTTTGGTGGATAAAAAAAACATATATTTGCAGGGATGATGTATCCCAATACTTTATCGTTTGTATGAAAAAACCCTGTTCTTCTGAATGGGGTTTTTCTATTTTTATAAAATATTTTATTGTTTTATAGTTCACAGTATAAAATGTTTTATTATATTTGCATCAACAAACGATAATAATCTTCTTTAAAAAGGGGTGAAATAAAATCATTATGCAAACTACAGGCGAACAAATTTGTCATCAATCAAGAATCACAACGATCACAACACATTTTGTTGATAGGGATCTTTTTGTGGCTAAATTCCAGAACACGAATGGTGATGCATTTGTTTTTCAAGTTTCAAACAATTAATTAATAACTAATACATTTTTAAATTATGGCTGACAAGGCAAAGAAAGTAAAAAAAGAAGTTCAACCAATGTTTGTTGACATTGACAAGGCAATTGATTTGTTCAATGAAAACAATCCAGACAAAGATCCATTGACAAGAAAGATTCTTGCAAAAGAACTTGATTTGGATTATCAAACTTTAGTGAATTATCAAGGTGGAAGGGTTCCGCGTGCATTTGGTGACTTGAAAAAGGTCCTAGACAGAACAGGTGCAGAATTTAGTCAAATTGTAAAAATCAAGGAATAAATGAACTACACAAACGTACAATCGGGATTGTCAGAATATGACAAGGTAAAAGTCGGGATCTTCATCAATTATCTTCGTGAAGTTGAAACTGCAAAAGACAAACAACAACAGTTGAAAAATAAGTGGTTTCATTATTTTAAAGATGAACAAGCAATTTCACTTTATAAGCAGGTTGCAATCGATGAAGGAATGTTCATTGATGGTGATACAATCACAATTCAGTTCAAAGGAAAAGTGATGGTTTCATATAACTATCAAGCGTATAAAAATAAATTGCTGACTATTTATCCAGAATCAAAATTTGATATTCAAAATGTTTATCAAGGTGATTCATTCACATTCAAGAAAGAAAGTGGTCGTGTTTTATACACACACGAACTTGCAGATCCTTTTTCTGAAACCGCAAAGACCATCATTGGATGTTATTGCATTATCAAGAACAGTCGTGGTGAATTCATTGAAACATTGAACAAAACTGAAATTCAGAAGATGCGAAATGTTGCAAAGACACAAAAGATCTGGAATGCGTGGGAATCTGAAATGACATTGAAATCAGTTATGAAACGCGCCTGCAAAAGACACTTCAAAGATCTTGTTGTGAATATTGAATTGATTGATAATGAAAATTATGAACCAGAAACAGTTGAAATCAAATCGAATGTTAAAGACTTGATTGAAAATTGCGTGACGTTGGAAGATCTTCAACTTGTTTATGACGAGCAAAAAGACAAGCAAACAGATCAGGCCACTTTTATGTCTTTGTTAGGGACCAGAAAGTCAGAAATTAAATTGGAACTTCAAAAAGCGGCAACAGATGGTGATTCATAGAGATATAATACAGGGAACAGACGAATGGCACGAAATCAGGAAACTGAAATTGACTGCATCGAATGCAACTGCCATTGGTGCGAATGGTGCAGGACTTAAAACATACATCAACAAATTGATTCTTGCAGTCATCAATCCAGATCAGGATCGTTTCTATGGAAAGGATATGGAACGCGGACACGAATTGGAACCAATTGCAAGAACGAAGTATGAATTTGAAATGGGTGTTGATGTTGAAGAAGTTGGATTCATAAGTCAGTGCGAACATTCTGGATTTTCACCAGATGGTTTGGTTAATGTTGACTATAAAGATGAAGGTGAAGGATTAGTCGAAATAAAAGCGCGTAACGACGAAAAACATTTTGCGCTTCTGAAAGGTGGGAATGTTGAATCGGGTGTCAGAAACCAGATGCAATTCGCCTTGATGGTGTCAAAAAGGAAGTGGTGTGATTTCGTTTCTTACAATCCGAACTTCAAACAATCACTTTTCGTGAAAAGATTCTATGTTGATGAAAAACATCAATTAAAATTGAAGGAAGGTCTGGAAGCAGGAATCAATATGTTGAAAGACGAATTGGAATCCGAAGTTGTTCAGGTGGAATTGAAAAAAGTTGCATAATTAATACAAAAAACATAAAAATGAAATTACAAAATAACTCTAAAGAAATGAAAACATCAGTTGAAACATTTGTCATTGAAGAAACTTCTGAATTAATATATGACAATGAAAAACTTGACAAGTGGAACAAACTTGTTGGTGAATTAGGGCTTAAAGGACAAGAAAAAATTTCTGTTCCAACTAAAAGTCCGATACCTTTTATGAATATAAAGTCAAGTATGAAAAATGTATTTGAAACTCTATGTCCTAGAAAAGTTGATGTAAGTGAATACGATGTCACGCCAATACCTGTTGAAATTCTGGATCTTGTTGCGTTAAGTGTCAATGAAGATTATTTCACTAAAATTCAAATATGGTACGATGATAAAAGTCCAGATCCATTGTGTATTGGTGTTTTGGGAAGATTTATAATTCACGAAAAAGGAAGTCATAAACAAGTTGGTGAAGATGAATTCAAAACAAAAAAAGAAGTAATTGATTTTATTTCTGAAAATAAAATGAAAAATGTTGAACCTTATGACTACTCTTGGAATAATGCAACATATTATCTTCTTGGGAAATGGGCAGATGTGAAGCATTCTTTCGAAGAATTGAAAAAGATGGCAACAGAAAGATATATTGCAGAAAAAGGAAATGACTACAGGAAATCAATAGTTGTTGCGAATAGAGGTCTTGACGATCTTGAAACAGAAGCATTTGATAAGTTTAATTAAAAAATGTTTTCATAATAATATATTTTATATATTTGCAAAGTAGTCACGGTTCAACATCATAGTGATTATTGAAAACATTAATGCAAAACCCTTTCAGGTAGAGAAGTGACGTTGAACCCACTTCAAACTTGATCGGGTTTTTTTATTGTGTTTTTTTACGGTTTGACATACTCAAACGTCAAGATGAATGAAATTGATCCGAAGTTCTTATTAAGTGATTTTCATTCAATAAAGTTAGACCATCAGCGAAAGGGGCAATGACCAGACGGTGTCAACCCTGTTAACGGTAAGGTACATAATGTATAGCGTTTGCAGCAGTGCAAATCAAGATGGAAAGGCTAAAACGAGAATTTTTTATAAATTCTTTTGAATATTGGTTGTAGGCATTATTTACCTATACCAGTAAAAAGTCCGTAATATCATAAACTGAAAAATATGTCTTCAAACAAAACAATACTATTCAAAAAAGATTCAAATTCGCCTTTGCAGATTTCAGATGGGTTTCAATTATTTTTGACAAAAGAAGAATGTGTTGACTTAATGATGCAGGTTTCAAAATCAATAGAGTTTTCAAAGTCTAATGATATTGAAAAATTGAATGCATACATTGTTGATAATAAATTCAAAAAGGGGTTCAAGATCGAAGAAGCAATTTTGAAGTACAAAACAGAAACGGTTCAAACTAAATTGATTGATGTTCCTGCAAAGAAAAGACCTTCAAAAACTATATTTGAAAACTCAAAGTATAATGACTTTGAAGAAGTAAAGAACTACTTTTTGAATAAACCAGAATATGTGAAGAAGTATTTCGGTGCAGATCTGAAATATTATATTGATTCTGTTTTAACTTGGAGTGATAAGGATGGAAAGAAAACAACGGATCGTGGATGGATCGCATACATTCGACAGTTTATGAATTCAGATATTGAGAAAAACAAATTGGTTCTGAAACAAAAAGAAGAACGTCGAAAGGAAGTGATACCAGAACAGGCCAGAAAAGAAGGAAACCACGTAAACTTTTAAAATGAGCAGATTATATAAAAATATTGTTGATGGTTTTGATATTGTTACGCCTGCAGGGGTGAATAATGAAATGATTGAATACGCAAAGAAGGGTGCGTTGAAAGGAAAATATCTTGGATATCCAGAAGTTCAAGAACATTACACAATGGCACTTGGTGGTGTTACTGACTGGACTGGATTTCCGCAATCAGGAAAAAGTGAAGTCGTGATGGACTATCTTCTGAATACTTCAATTTATTACGGATGGAAACATTTGGTGTATTTGCCAGATTCAGGAAACGAAAAGGAAATCATTGCGGATCTTCTTCACAAGCTGACAGGAAAAACATTTGACAAGCGGTTCAAGAACTTAATCACAGATTTTGAAATCACATCTGAGTTGCCGTGGTTGTTAGAACATTTTAAGATCCTTACGAAAAAGGATTTGAAGAAGAAGTTGACGCCATATCAGTTTTGGGATTTGGCCGCAAAACTAAAAGATGAAGAAGGATTGCACACCGCTACAATTGACGCGTGGAAAGATATGCACCACGACACACAGAAGTTTGGACGTGATGACAAGTATCTGGAAGATGTTTTGTCATATCGGAATGCTATTGCAGAAAAACACAATATACATCTGCACACTGTTGTTCATCCATTGAAGACTGACAAGGACAACGATGGAAACAGGAAGCCACCGTCACCGTATGATCTGAAAGGTGGAACGGAATGGTACAACAATGGAAAGTGTATGGTGACGGTCCACAGACCTTCTGGTGAAAAGAATATGGTTGAAATTTATTGGAATAAGATCAAGCCGCGTTCCATTGGATCCACAGGAATGTCCGTGAAGTATTTTGATATTGCACTTCGGAAATATTATTGGTTTAATGATCCAGAGGATCATTCTGTTGAAGGTCGGACCTATGCACAAGAAAAGTATTTCAAGCCAAACAAAGACAAGGTGTCTGCGATTGTTGGTGATTCAGATGATGATGTTCCTTTTTAAAAAATAACTATGCCAGAAGAAAACAACCTTGACGAATTAAAAGTTAAACGCGCTGAAAATAAGTTGAAAGAATTATCACAAATTGAACTTTCAAAAAAATATGATTCATTGATGATGAATCGATACTATTTGGGTGCAGTTGAATCTTCAATGGAAGATCTGCAATTTCAATATAATAATTCAATGTTGATGGATGTCTTGAAAGAATGGATTGAAAAAGTTGATAAAAAACAGAAGCCAGATCAATACAAAAAACTTACAATAATGATGACTGCCTGCGTTGAAATGTTTGTTCATCAAAGTGGGTTCAAAAGTAAACTGGCATATTCTATTGTTGAAACTGAAAAATGGAAGGACCAATGGAAGATCCAACAAAATAAAAACATTATTCTGGAAGATGAAATCACTTCTTTAAAAGCGCAAATACAATTCAATGAAGAAACAAAGGTCTAAAATGGGCGTGTGTCTGGCCAATGGTGTTTCTGTCTATCCAGTTTTTCAATCTCAAAGAAAAGTGGTTAAGACTGAAAAAGGAAAAGAAGACAAAATTTATTTGAAAGGAAATTGGTATCTTGAAGTTGACAACAATGGTGTGAAGACTAGATATCCAAAATCTGTTGGAATTGGTTCAACATTGTCTGGACCAGAATATGGAAAATCAATATCAAAAGTATATGATCACTGGTATGATCTAATTCAGAAAAGCAAATGACAGAAAAATTCAAAGTGTTGAAGGAAATTCAATCGTTGATTAAAAAAGGATCTGTTGAAGATCTTGAAAAGTTTGTGGACCTGCAGATCCAGTCTTGTGAATCATTCGAACAATATGATTTCTTCAAAACAATATGGATCGAAAATCCACCTTCAAAATATACAGACGTCAAGAAAACGAAAATTGATCCCAAAACAGGACTTTTAAAACAGGTTGTTTATTATTTGACTGGTAATCTATGGTATCAAGGCGTTCACTTCGCAATTCGGTCCAAAATAGTCGAGAACGTGAAATATTACTTGATTGAATACTTGAAAGATATTCCAGAACTGCAGAAGATGAAAGTTGAAATTGTTTATTTCAAAGAATCCACGCAATGGGATCTGGACAACAAAGTCACATTTTGGTTGAAGATGCTTCTGGATCTTGTGAAGATACCAACAGAAAAACAAAAAAAGAAAGCGTTTAAATACAGGAAAGAAGTTCTTTCAATTAATTGTTTGAAGGATGATACTGTCAAGTATATTGATGAAATAAATATGAAGTATGAAAAAGGTCCACACGCAATGAAAATAAATGTTTATGGTGTGACTAGGGACAACGGAACTTTATTTGGATAAAATACAAAACACTATCTTTGAATATCATACAAAAGTAAAATGGGAAAATCAATACATTCATACGGTCACGTTAATCAAGACGGTGAACTTTCAATATACCACAGAAAGGATTTTGTTTCAAAAGTTAAAAACGACTTTAAGAACACAAGCGTTGAACTAATTGTTCAACCTAGATTCAAAGAATTTTCAGATGACCATCGAGGATATTATTTTGGTGTTGTCGTTAAGGAAACGCAAAAAGCGATGCGATATTCTGGAAATTTTATGTCTTTGAAAGAAGTTGATTATTTCCTTCGTGAACGTTTTTTGTATGTTGAAAAATTTAATGATGAAGAAGGTGAGTTTGTCAAGGAACTTCACACACTTCGAAAAGGTGAAACAAAAGTTTCATCAACAATGATGAAAGAATATTGTGAAATGTGCATCATTTTTCTTGCACAATGGTTGAACTGGCCAATACCATATCCGAACGAAATATTGACCAACAGGTCACAAAAGAAAGCCGAAGACACCGAAGTCTTTGGGTAGTTTATTTATTAATTTAATACATATTTATGGGACAATTACCAAAATTGAAACGTGAAGACTTTGCGTTGAAAAAAGTCAAAATTATGGATGGTGGACTGGAATGCAGTTTCACCGCGAACCTGAATGTTGAAGGGAAATCTGAAAAGGTTGATTTCGATGGTGTGAAAGCTAGTTACATTCCACACGAAGATTTGATCGAATTCCGTGACAGGTTGAAGATTTATTTGTTTAATGCGTTTAACCTTCACAAAGGTTTTGACATCGCGGAAAGATACCTTGAAACAGGTAAATTGAAGAAAGCGAAAGAAGCGCGTGAAGAAATGATGGAAAAGACACAGGTGACAAGTGTGACAATTGTTGGAAGTGATCAACTTCGTGGTGCGAAAATATCTGGAAAGGTGGAAAGTTACAACGAAACATTTTGTTCAATTTCTGCACCAACAATCACATATTCTTCTGAAAACATTGGAATTGAAAAGGATGTTGAAAAGATTGTTGACTTGATCGAAATTGAAGTTTTCAAATACATCTTCGAAGGAAAGTCTGGAACAAAGACTTTGTTTGATGGTGATGAAGGTGATGACACTGGTGTTCGTAAAATGAACACAAATACAGAAGGATCTGTTCCTGTTGCAAAAGCGGCTGCAGGTGGGTTGAGTTAATCAATTTTAAAAATTCGGGCGGCTGAAATGCCGTCCTTTTTAATTATGATAAAAGCAAAAGAAAGACCGTGTGAAAATCCAGAATGTCAGAAGATGTTCGTTCCAAAATATAGAAGCACTGAAAAACATTGTTCTTCATCCTGTTTCTATAAAATGGAAAAGGAAAAGCAACAGGATCCTGAAAAACCAAAAAAGAAGAAAAAACAAATTCCGAAAATGTCAAAGAAGCGGTCCAAAGAATCAAGGGTGTATTCTGGAAGAAGAATCGTTTTCCTTTCTAAAGATGAAAACAAGTTATGCAAAATACGTGGAACAGACTGCACGATCCACGCAACAACGATTGAACATTCAATGGGACGAAAAGGATTTGCAGATGAACAAAAGCGTTTTGATAATGTATCACTTTATCTTGATGAAGATTATTGGAAACCTGCCTGCAGTAATTGCAACACAGAACTTGAAAATAATTCAGAACTTTCAAAAAAACACCAATTGTCTAAAATACACGGTGGAAAGAAAATATAAAATATTTTATTGTTTTGTGTTGTTAGTATAAAAGATTTTATTACATTTGCCTAACAAACGATAATTAAATTCACATTCTTATGAGTACAAAAACAAAAGGGAACGTCATTGTTGAGCAAATAAAAGTTGGTGATGTTCATTTCGAAGTTGATTTGCGAACACAAATCAAAGTCACGGTTCTAACAAAGCCAGAACAAAATGAAACAGGAAACTGGATCTGGAATTCTGAAACGGAAAAAGGAAAAGAAGTTCCGTATCTTGTTAATCCAAAATACTTGTCATTTTCACCAGAACTTTATGACTACAATCCAAAGGAGTTCCGAAAGTCTGCATCAAGAATAAAAAAACCTACAAATCAAGTTCAGGAAGTTCTTCATAGTTTGTTGACGAATGATTCTATCACCGTGAAACAGATGATGAATGACACAGGAATTTTGAATCTTAGTGCCAGATTAAGTGATTTAAAACTGAAACACAATGTTTCTGTTGAGATCAAAGAAGTGAAGACTGAAAACAAACACGGACGTGAAATCTACTATGGAAAATGGATGTTGAAAGATCGATTGAAAGCGCGTGAAGTTTACGATTCGATGTTCAATGGCTAGGAAAAAGCACACGCAGAAAGACAAAGATGAAGTCATCCGTGTGTTCACAACAAGCAAAGAAAATTCAGTTGAACAGGTTTCAAAGACAACTGGATTGTTGTTTAATTTCGTCGATAAAACAATAACTGAATACTATAAAAATAAATTTAATAACAAACAAAAATTATGAGTAGATTAAACAACAAAGTTCAATTGATTGGTCATTTAGGTGATGGATTAAAAATGCATTATTTCGAAAACGGAAATTGCGTTGGAAACGTTTCACTGGCCACAAATAACAGATACAAGACAAAGGATGGTGAAACTGTAAACGAAGCAGAATGGCACAATTTGGTGTTCAGGAACAAAGGTGCGGAACTAGCGGAAAAGTACACAAACAAGGGTTCGAAGATTATGGTCGAAGGTCGTTTGAAATATCGAAAATGGGATGACAAAGAAGGTGTGACAAGGTATTCAACAGAAATACACGTGAATGATTTCACATTCCTTGATCAGAAACCAGAAGGTGGATCTGAAAGAAAACCAGTTGCACCACCACAAGACCAAAGTTCTGGACCTGCAGTGCCACCACCAGTTCAGGGTTCTGACAATGATGACCTGCCATTTTAATGATTTATATTTTAATCATATTGATGATCTGGTGCTTCTTCAAAGTGGTGATTACTGTTTATGCACATCTTTTTTCTTGTGAAGATTCATTGACCACTTTGAAGTGTCCAGATTGCACCCACAAATTTGAAGTGGGTTGCAATGAAAACGGAACTTGTCCAAACTGCAAAAAAAGGTCCTATGATTGGGATTATTTAATTGACAACGGAAACGATGAAATTGAAGTAACTGGATATTGTTGGATTGAAATTGATTCATAAATGGCATTTGATCCTTCAAACATAGAAGACCATTTTTCTTTCTACTTGAAAAGAATTGGTATTGACGAAAACGATCTTTCAGATCCAGAATATAAGTCTTTGAAAAATTCATTTTATGGTGGTTGCACAAGTATGATCATTTGCGCGTTGTCTTCGAATGAAGAAGATGACAAGATGAACGTTGAAAAAGTACTGGCACAACTTGAAAACCATTGGAAGGTTGAAAATATAAAAGACTTTTTAAATATAGATTAACGATGTCACAGAAAAGAAAAAAATGCAAATTTGTTGCGGATGTAGTTATGCAGCCACCAGAAGTTGAAGAATATGATTCTGGATATTTCAAGCCATCTGGAACAGGTTTTTTCCATCAATGGGGTCTTAAAATGGAACCAGATGGAAACAGGAATCTTGTTACAGTTAGTATCGCAATTGTTGAAGATTGTGACACTGGTCAGGTTTATATGGTTCATCCAGATAACATCAAATTTATAAACAAATAGAAAACAATTATGAAATTAGTAAAAACGGAATTATCAGAAAAGCAGGAGTTAATACTAAAACTTCTTGCACAACACAAATCTTATGTTGAAATCACATCAGGTCTTTATAAATCAGGATTTGGTGACTTAACAGTTTCAATGATCAAAGAAGAAATTGATCAAATAATGAAAATCGAAAAGGTTAAGACAGAATATATTCTTGCAACTAAAATTGAGCGAAAAAAATGGGCGGATTATATGAACCCTATTATTAAGAAATCACACGAAGATGATCTTCAAACAGGATTTGTTGATGGAACAATGGTTGCGTCCAGAAAATACATTCGTATTATAATATTGATCACCATTCTTTGGATTGCTTCTTCTTTAATCATATATAAATTTTTTTAATATGAAAACATACGTTTTAATAATATCACAGTTTTTTCCGAAGACGCATTCAAGATCAGGATCTGAAACAAATTTCGAAGAAAGCATTGAATCAGGTATAAAGAAACACACAATTCGTGGGAACTTTGATTTCTGGAAAAAAAGATTTGAAAAGATCAATTCGGGTGAAGCAGTTTTGTCTGTTCGATGTTGGACAGGTAAACCATACAAGGATCCGCAGAAGGAGTTGTTTCGGTTTTCGAAAAAAGACTGCATCGGAATCCAGAAGATCCAACACAAAGAAGAAGGATGGTTCGTCGATGATGAATTGACAGACTTGACAACAGAAGTTGTTTCTGGAAATGATGGACTATCTGAAAATGATTTCCTTGAATGGTTCAAAGGCCATCCAAAAGAAGAAATGGTTTTGATTAATTTTTCACATTTCAGATATGAAAGATTCAATCTTGATTTCACTAAAATCAACAATATTGATTTTGATGGAATTGATTATGGTGATGCGCCAGATTTTTGTGATGCATACATTGTTTCTGCAGATTATGAATCCGATGGAATGACACGTGAATTGACAGATGAAGAATTGGAATTCATTCAGGAATTTCATTCTGAATTCACACACGAAAAACTTCAAGACTTTTTGTTTTAATTATTTTACATATATTTATACCAACTTTAAAACCATACTATAATGAAAAGATTTATTTTTACTTTGATTTGTGTATTGGCCACAGGTTTTTCGATTGCTGCAAATAGCAATCCAGATCCACCGCCAATTTTTGAAACAACAACCTTTTCAGAACTTGAAAAAACAAACGCAGAATTCGTGTCGAAGGACTGGAATGTTGTTGATGTTTTTCAGAATGGATCTGAAACTGGAATTTTTGTATTGATCAAATATGAAAATGTTGAATATCAATTTGTTTATTGTTCGGATATTATTTCCGATTTTACAGTGACAAGATTTGGATCCTTCAAGGATATGATCACGAACACTTCGGAAAGACAAATGTCTGGATGTTTAGAAGATCGATGGCAGTACTTGTCAAATATAAAAAGAACGGTTCAAAATGGTTCTTCTGGTGGTTTATCAGGAAAACAGGTTTGGGTGTTTTAAGCACATAAAAAAATATATTTAATAGATATTGAAAAGCCACTGGAAAAATTCAGTGGCTTTTTTGTATAAAATATTTTATCATTTATAGTTTGTAGTATAAAATATTTTATTATATTTGCTTAACAAACGATAACAAAATATTACTACAATGGGAAAATCAACGATCACAGACAAAGACTTCAACGTGTTTTTAAATTCATTAGTCATCGAATTCAATGATGAAGATGGAATTGCAACAGTTTATGATTCTGAAAAATATTCAGATTTCGCATCTGTAAACTATGAAACAGAAACAGAAGATGTTCCAGAAGAAATGTATCTGGATGAAGACAATATGTTCACCGTGACAGAATCGCAAAGAACAATGTTTCTTGAATATGTTGATGCGCAAACTTTATCTGAAAAGAATTCGTATCAGGAACACAAAAACGAACCATCTTGCAAATACGAATTGTTTGGTGTTTCACCTGCAGACTTCTTCTAAAATAAAACATCAAATTCAAAAACAGTTTAAAACACTAATACAAGCGAAATGGGAACACAAAAACGATACGTTGCAACAATTACGGTGTATGTATATGCCGAAGATGATGAAAGTGCGTTAAAAGCGTCTAAAACGATTTGTGATAAAATCAATCACGATGATGAATGTCCAAACGCAGACATTGAAAAATTACACATCAAGACACACGGAAAACTTGAATCAAAAGAAATTGACATTTCAGAAATGAAATCAAATCTTGAAATGGAAGGTCTTTATGAATCCAATGGTGAAAGTTCTTGGATATCGGAAAAGATGGTTTGATATGGGAAAAGTTGACCAGATAAAAAAAGAAAAAGGATTTGCAACATCTGAATTGATGTTCGGAACAAGTCCGCAGATGGAAAACCAATGTCCTGTCATTGATGATATTATTTCGGATCTTCATTCCGAAGCATCCACCGCAAAAGATAATGCGTACAATCTTCGAAGAATGGATGAAGAAGATTTTCATTCAGTTGGTGAAGAATCTGCAGATGCGTTGTCTTGGATTGATTTCAATCTTCGTGGTATGGACACCAAACTTGACCAACTTCGTGACAATATCGTTCTTCTTCGTTCTTGGGGTGAAGAATGGAAGAACATCGCATTGAATATGGCCGAAGAAGTTCCAGATATAAATGATTTCATTTGAAATAAATATAAAATATTTTATTGTTTTGTATTGTTAGTATAAAATATTTTATTATATTTGCTTAACAAACGATAATAAAAAAATACATTATGACTTCAACATTCAATTCAACAGAACACGCAAAACAGGTTTCTTCAACAATTCTTCAACAATTAGGTGGAAATAAATTTCTAGTAATGACAGGTGCAAAAAATCTTGCATTTGATAAGATTTCAAAAACAAACAAAAATGTTTCACTTCAAATGAAATTGCCGCGAAATAATTCAGGTGCGAACACACTTAAAATTTCATTAATGGGTGATGATACTTATACAATGGAATTTTACAATGGAAGGTTGTGCAGAAAGACATTCGACTTTAAGAAGTCAAAACAACAGACTTTTGAAAGAATATACAACGATCAACTTCAAGAAATTTTCACACAAGTAACTGGATTTTATACTTCACTTTAATATGTTTGATCAAGAATTTTTTCCAACACCATCCAATGTCATCGAAATGATGTTGGATGGATTAAATATCCAGAATAAAACAGTTCTGGAACCATCTGCAGGAAACGGAAATATTGTGGACTACGTTTCACAGTTTACAGAAAAAGAAGTTTTGACATTTGAAAAGAATGATCAACTTCGAATCATACTGCAGGAAAAGTCATTTGTTCTTGGAAGTGATTTTCTTGAATGCACACCAGAAATGATTTCACACATTGATTTTATATTTATGAATCCACCTTTTTCAAATGCAGATGAACATATTTTGCACGCATTTGATATTGCACCCGAAGGATGTCAAATTGTTTCTTTGTGCAATTTTGAAACAGTTAACAGTGGACAGGTTCGTTTCAGAAAAAGAAGGATCCTTCATTCTAAAATAAAAGAATACGGAACCAGTGAAAACATAGGTCCAGTATTTGACGCTGCAGAAAGAAAAACAGGAATTGACATTGGTTTGGTTCGTTTGATGAAACCAATTGTTTCAAAAGAATTTGATTATGAAGGTTTTTATCTTGATGAAGAACCAGAAGAAGACAATCCATCTGGACTTCAACAATACAATGAAGTTCGCGCAATAGTTCAACGTTATATCGGTGCATTGAAATGTTTTGATGAAGGAATGTTGATCAAAGAAAAAATGGATATGTACACAAAACCTGTTGGTTTTGGTGATGGTTTTGGATTTTCTATATCTCACGGAAAGACTGTTTTTTCAAAAGATGTTTTTTCAAAAGAATTACAGAAAAAGTCGTGGTTGTTTGTTATTGAAAAAATGAAAATAAAGAAGTTTGTGACTTCTGGTGTAATGGAAGATATCAATAAATTTGTTGAGCAACAAACGCAGATTCCATTCACTATGAAAAACATATACAAGATGATTGAATTGATCATCGGAACACGTGAACAAACAATGAATCGTGCGTTGTGCGAGGTGTTCGATAAATTAACACAACACTATCACGAAAACAGATATCAAGTTGAAGGATGGAAAACAAATTCACACTATCTAGTGAATAAAAAATTTATTCTTGACTATGTTGTTGACTACGATTCAAGATGGCCGTCTGCAGAAATGTTGATCAAATACAATTCCAGAAGCGTCACGAAGATGAATGACCTTAATAAAGCATTGTGTTATTTGATGGGTGTTGATAACAAGTTAACAGATCTTTATCGTTTAAGATATGAAGTTGACAACGGATTCAAAGAAGATAAGTCAATCTATATGCCAAAGACACACGAACCACTTCAATATTCAACGTGGTATGATTGGGGTTTCTTTTCCTTTAAAGGTTACAAGAAAGGAACTATACACGTGAAATTCAAATCGGATGAAGTTTGGGGTGCATTCAATAGAAAGGTTGCAGAAATAAAAGGATATCCACTACCAGAAAAATTGTGAAAATGAAAAAATCAGAAGAATTACAACAATTAGCAAACGAAGAAGAAAACGATTTTAAGTTCTGGACCTATCATTTCAAAGCAAACAGATGGCGTCGATTTGAATTCTTTATGGAAGTGCTGCCAATTATAAAAGAACAGACAGACGTGATTGAACGCGAAAATGAAAGTTTCACTTTTGATGTTCCAGACGTTGGAAAAGTAGATCTTTATCCAAAATCAAACAAGGCGTTGATCAGATCGAAAAACAAATGGATCCAGAATGGCCTTCAATACATAGTTAAAAGACTAAAAATCAAAATTGATGACAATATGAAAACAGATTCCAATGTGTAGAACAGAAACCAAAGCAGAAGAACATCAAAGAAAGTACATTGCAGAAATGGCACGAAAAGGCGCGGCAATCAAACCGCTTGGAAAAATGTGTTCGACGTGTGCATTCAAATTGGGATCCGATGCAAATCTGGAACCGCACAATGTTGATGCAGCGTTCCAGACAGTCGCATTTGAACAAAACGTGTTCAACTGTCACAAAGAATTGGGAGTTGACAAAGGATGTGTTTGTGTTGGTTTTCTTCACGCTAGACAATATGCACATCAAAGATTCAATAAAGAAGATGAATCAATAATTTCAAAACACTTTGACTTGTGAAGAAGACAGATTCAAAAACAAATCGAAGATACTATCTTCACCAGATCGTGAAGCGCGTTGGATTCAAATATGATGCGCACCAGAAGACAGTTTTTGTGCATTGGAATTACAACAATAACAACAAATACATCACGGAATTGCGCGATGATCATCAATATAGCGTCCAAACAGAAATCAAATAAAATGGGACCAGAACTTTCATCAATAACATTGACAGACATCAACACAGGGATCGAAGAAGTCGTTCCAGTAATTAACTTAAAAAACTTTCAAAAATGTCAGATACAAATTCCACTGCCAAAGAAAAACAACTTGAACAAAGACAAATCGACTATGAATCCAGATACACTGAAATACTGGTCACATACCACGATGGATTCGTGAAATCATTCAGTCCTTCGGATTGGGCCATATTTGAAGAAAAGGTCACTAAAATAGCAATCAACATTGTCTTTGTTGAAATAGATCTTTTTCCAAAACCACAAATGAAGAACTGGTGGAAAGGTGCCGCAGTTATTGCATTGATCATCTTGATTGGTTTGGTTTATTTGTTTGTAAGGTGGGCCTATTCATTAATTTTTTGATATGAGAAAAAAGACAATTAAAATACCATTGTATTTCGGAACCGTTGAAATGATTGAAACGAAAAACATTGAAGATCTTAATGAAAGAAGCAAATTCAATCTTTTCGGTTTTGAAGCGGTTGTGTTTCCAGATCCAAAAGAAGACGGTTTGTCCAGATATGTGATCGCATTTGAAACAAAACCACCTGCAAAGATAATTGCACACGAATGTTTTCATCTGGTTACAAATGTTTTTCACGATCGTGGAATCACAATTGACAATCTTAATGACGAACCTGCAGCGTATTTGTTGGGACATTTTGTTGATGAAGTTCATAAATTTATATATCCTAAAAAGAAGAAAAAATGAAACTAGATTTTAATATTATTTTAAACGTATTGATTGCATTGTTCATCTGGTATTGGGTTTTTCCATTCATTATGATGGTACTTTTTAAACCAACTAAGAAAGAACAGACGGAATCCAAAAATAAAAGGAAAAGTAAATTCCAGACGAAAATGGACCAGATGATCAAGCAGGCAGAAGAACAAAAAAACAGAAGTCGTGATTGAAACGATTGAAATTGTCAAACGGATCATCTTCACAAAGGTTTTCAGAACGCATTGTGATGAACCAGAAAGTCGAATGTTTATGTGTTTGCACACAATGGATTGTTTGCCAGAATTCAAAAGAAGATTTCCGAAAATTGATTTGAATTCAGTTCACAACATTATTTCCGAAGAAATATACATCAAGGACGGAAAGTTCACAACGTTTGTCTTTGGTCAAACCTCAGCATCAAGAAGAATAAATTCACTAATAAAAAAACTATGAACGAAACTTGGATTGTTTACTATAAAAAAAGCGGAATACCGTACGAAGTTAAATTGACATCATCTGGAATTCTTGATTCGATTCAAATATGTTCTGAAATGCATATTGAATTGAAAAATATTACTAAAATGGAAAAGATAAAATGAAACTTTCAGACAACATCGCACACAAATTGATTTCTTCAATCCGAAAATCTTCTGGATATGAAATCATATTGCCGAATTTTTATGTCGGACATTATGAAATGGATGTGTTCAGAAGAATGAAAAGTGGATATGTTTATGAATATGAAATAAAGATTTCCAGAAGTGATTTCAAAAACGATTTTAAGAAACACAAATCCAAACGTGTCGGACTTTATCCAAACCACCAATTTGAAAAGGAATACAAACACGAATGTATGTCAATAGGGCGTGGTGATTGCAACAAATTCTTCTTTGTGGTCCCTGAAAACCTAATTCAACCAGAAGAAGTTCCAGAACACGCAGGATTGATCTGGTTAGTTGAAAGGACATCCAGTCACGGAACGTTTTTCGATTTCAAGACAATAAAAAACGCGCCATTCATCCACAAAAACAAGAATGATTCAAAGAAGTTTTTTGAAAACCTTGCAGTCAGTTTGTCATTCCGTGAAGTGAATCAAAGAAATAAATTGATCAGGATGAAACACAAGTTTGAAGAATTAAAAAGTAAATTTAAAAAGTAGTTATGAACGAAAATCAAATTGAAGAACACATCCAGAACTTCATCGAAGTTGAAGGTTTTCCAACAGACACGCAGATCAACAATCTTGCAGACAAATGGGAATCGTATATCAGGCAAACTGAAAAACTGAATGTTTCAAGGATTTTATCCTGCAGAAAAGACTTCATCGGTGGTCTGGTATTTATGGCAAAGAAATGGAAGAAACAAGTTGAAGAAGATCAGTGGATCGAAACATCAAAAGAATTGCCACCTGCAGGAACAGAAGTGATGATTGTGATCGATGTTCGAAAATGGGACCTGAAAAGGAAAAGAAGGATTGAAAAGGCGAATGTTCATTTTTCAAAAGAACAAATTCAAATCGGTGGACCTAATGCGTTGACTGGTATTCACAAGATCACTGGAACATATTTTTCAATCCCTGCAATACTTCATCCAGAATGCGTGACACATTGGAAGCCAGTTTCAAAACTACCAGAATAATATGAAAAGAAACTTCACAGTATATTTTGAGATCTTCGGAAAGAAGATGAAAACAACTGTTCTGGCCGAATCGAAAACGGCTGCAGAACAACAGGTCAAAGATCAAATCATATTTCACAAGACAGTGGAAAAGAAGGATGATTCGTTCAATGAAACAATGAATATTTTCGAAAAAATCAAAGACATATTAAAATAGAAATTATGAATGTAAAGCAGTTAAAAGAAAAATTAAATGATTATCCAGAAAATATGGAAATCGCAATCAGGTCAACCGAATCGGAATTCAGTTTCGCACCTATTAACCAATTGACAGAAGTTGATGTTGATTTCAAAGAAGATCCACACGGAAAAGTTTTGAACACGCAGAAATGTCTTCTTCTTGATGAACTTTAATTATATTTGAATATGAGTAAAAAAATAAAATTAGATCCGAAGAATACCAGAAAGCACAACGACGAAAACAAGAAGTTGATTGAAAAGTCACTTCACGAATTGGGAACAGGTCGTTCGATTGTTATTGATAATGATGATTATGTGATTGCAGGGAATGGTGTTTTTGAACAAGCGACAAAACTTGGAATAAAAACCAGAATAATTGAATCCAATGGTGATGAATTGGTTGTTATAAAAAGAACCGATTTAAGTTATAAGGATGAAAGAAGAAGAAGTTTGGCAGTCGCAGACAATGCCACTGGTGATCTTTCTGAAATGGATTTTGACGAACTTTCAGAAGAAGAAGTTGATGAATGGTCAATATATGTTGAAGAAGAAAAAGAAGTTTCTTTCGTTGCTAAGTCTGAAAAAATGAAGTCAGAAGATGACAATCATTATGAAACAGATTTCCAAAAACTTGCAGGTTATCACACTGCAATGAATAGAAAGAAATCAAGCACGCCTATACAGTATTTGAAAGACGAAGGTATGATCAAGGGAAAAGTTCTTGATTATGGATGCGGAATGGATGTTCACGAATTTAATCGTTTTGATCCTATGTATGAACCGAACTATGATGCACTTTCAAAGAAGTATGACACGGTTCTTTGCAACTACGTTTTCAATGTGATACCTTTAATGCATAACCGTTTTGAATTGCTTACATTGTTGAAGACATTGGTTTCTGCAAAAGGAAAAATATATGTTTCTATTTTCGTCAATAGTATGGATCGAGAAGAAACAAAAACATCATATCAGTGTTCTTGGAAGGTTGATGAATGGAAAGAATTCTTTTCGATGTATGCAAAGTGCAAAATCGTCAAGGCTCCATTCCTTTTATTTGAAATAAAAATATAAAAGATTTTATTGTTTTATAGTAGATAGTATAAAAGATTTTATTATATTTGCTTAACAAACGATAACAAAATGATACTAGACACTAAAAATACTACACCAAAAGAAATTGCAATACTGAAAGCAAAAGGTCTTGTTTCTATGGGTGGACACAAGAAGTTGAAAATATATGGTCAACTGAAATGTCCATCTGCATCAAGATACGTTGCAAAAGGTCAGTATGTATCAAACAGGGTTTTATTTCAAGATGAAAAAGAAGCAAAGTCAAATGGTTACAGACCTTGTGGATGTTGTATGAAAGAAGAATATAAAACTTGGAAGTCTTCACAATTAAATTAAAATATGAAATTAATAGTTCCGATATCAGGTGGAAAAGACAGTCAAGCAACATTGTTATATTGTATTGAAAAGTATGGAGTTGAAAACCTAATTGCGGTTTTTTGTGATACTAAGTGGGAACACGAAATCACATATAAACATCTTGACTATTTAGTAAAGAAGACAGGGATCGAATATCACATTCTTTCTTCTGAAACTTTTGACGGTTTTCTGGACCTATGCAAAAGGAAGAAAAGGTTTCCATCTTCACAGGTTGGATTCTGCACAACTGAATTGAAGATCATCCCTATGATTGATTTTGTACTATCATTAGAAGATAATGTGATAATATTTCAAGGGATAAGGAAAGACGAAAGCAGGAAGCGAAGCCAGATGACAGAACAATGCAGATACTTCAAATTTTACTTTGAACCATATCTTTCAAATGAAATGATTGTCAGTCAGTTTAATGAAAATCCACCAACAACACACAAACAGAAATTAAAACTTCAAAAAGCAGTTGACCGACTGGCTAAAGGAAAGAATGATGAAAAGTTCCACACCTACAGAAAGAAAGACATCATCGAGTGGTGCAGCAAATACGCAGATGACATTCAAAGACCATTCATTGACGCCACTGCAGATGAAGTGATATACTATTCACTAAACAGACAATTCGAAATAAACAAACTATATTTTATGGGAACAACACGTGTCGGTTGTTTTCCTTGCAAGAACGCAACGCATCCAGAAATGAAGATCATCATTGAAAAGTTTCCTGAAACATTGGAAAAACTAAAAAGCGGTGAAAAATATGTTGGATCAACATTCTTCGCACCAGACTACATTCCAAAAAGATACCACACAGGATTCGATCCAAAGTCACAGAAGACCATTTGCAAGATAGAAGATGTTGTTCGATACATAAGCGATAAGAACGTTCAATTGAGTATGTTAAACGAACTTGAAATGGACAGGGGGTGTCAGTCTGTTTATGCTATTTGTGAATGATCAAAATAAAAATGTAAATTTGTTTAAAATCATTCATTTGATTATTTATTAAAATTGTCAACACAACGGTGTGTAAACGGTGAAAAAATAAAACTTGTTATGGCTAAAAAAAGCATTTCTGAATTAGGGAAAAATACACGGTTTTCATCTGAAAATCAACCCGAAAAAAAAGGTCGAAAAATATCAATCAGAAACCAATTGAAATCACTTCTTGAAGAAGATGGTGAAATTCGTATTGATCCGCGTCAGGTCATTTCTGTAAACGATGACGGATCTGTTGTCATAAAGCTGCCAAAACAAGAAATGTTGGCAATGAAGTTATATCAATGGGCGTTGAGTAAGAAAGGGAATGACAGTATCAAGGCCATTCAGATGATAATGGAGCAGATCGACGGAAAACCAAAACAAAGAATGGATGTCACTTATGATCGTATGACGCCAGAACAACGTGCGCAAAGGATTGAGAATCTGAAAAAGAAGATTCAGGAATAAACCACAAACGACAAATGGGATCATTCAGAAATAAAAAAAGGAAATTCATTTTCAGTGGTGCGTCTGGCACGAACTGCGTGGTTCAAACGAACTACAATGCAATAAATGAAACACACTACTATTGTATGAATTTACGTGAGATACACGACATCAAATCAAGCCAGAAGGAAATCGGAATGACAGACACGCAGGATGTCGGTGTTTGGCGTATTAAGAAACTGAAATGATTTTCTGGTGTCCACGCGGTGGACGATGTTAACCGAACGCCCTGAAAATGGGACTTCTTAAAAATGATATTTTTGGGCCTGCATTAAAATAAATATAAAATATTTTATTGTTTTTAGTTGGTAGTATAAAATGTTTTATTATATTTGCATATACAAACGAAAGGATTGGGAATCTTTAAAACATCATTATGGAAATAATCACAAGAAAAGAATACGATTGCGCACTAAACATCGTTGAAAAGTACCACAAACAAATTTTATCGGATGCAATAAAAGTTGACCCGATAGTTGGAAAAACTCTATTCAAGAAATGGGATAAGTACAGAGAATGTCCAGAACGTGTCAAAACAGTTCTTCGGTTTCTTATGGATAAAAACACACGTGAAGAAATCATTTATGTTGAAGATGTGACCAAAGAAGTTTTCTTGGAACAAAGGAATGCAGGGATCAAGAGTTGGAAACAATTCGAAGAAATTCGTGGGTATTAATTAAATAACCTATGAAATCCAACACCACAAAACAAGAACTGGAAGAATCTGCGATGGACAATGCGTTCACCAGATTGTTGAACGACCAGATTGCATCCCTTAATTATTACGAATATTACAAATCAATTTAAACCATACAAACGATGAACAAAATAATCATCCAGAACCTTGTTGAAAAACACAATGGTGGAACAGAACAAGAACTTGATTCAAATGAAACGATTCGTTTTGAATTTGAAAACAAAGAAATCACAGTAAAAATTGAAGATGGTGGTCTTCGTATTTCAAAAACAATGTCAATGAATGACCAAATTGAAGTTCGTCCAATGGCAACAAACACAATAATAATACTATGAAAACACTATTTGAAGGATTTACAACGTCCATTCCATTCCATATTGTTCAACATTTTGAACTTCATTGGTTTCAAGGCGATAAAAGAACAAAAGACAACTATCGTGGAATAATTGTCATAACAAGTCACACGACCTGGGATATGGATGCGGACACGTGGTCAAATTCAATCTATTTGGAACGTGTAGAAGCAGACCAATTCATTGCAGAATACAAAGAATATATTTCTGTTGCATATTCGCCATTGTTAATTGTAAATGAATCTATTGAAAAAGATGTGAAAGTATTTGAGTGCAGATTCCACGTAGAATTTGAAGAATGCTTGAATAATTATTTAAAACAGGGTTATTCGATTCAATCAACTTCTTGTGGCGAAGATGCAGATGGTGATCCGACTTATAAGGCTATAATGGTAAAATGAATCTACCAAACGCAAAGAAACCGTGTGACGGAAAAATCAAGTGTCCATTCAGAACGGATTGTTTGTCTGGATGGATAGGTGAAGAACGAATAAAAGAAATCATCGATGGTGAATCATTCGTCTGTCACAAGAACCACAATCTTCAATGCGCTGGTCATTTGATATTGAAGAAAGAAAAAAATGTATTTTACCAGATGGCAAAAAGAATGGGTGTGAATCTTAATTTGAAAGGATTTGGACTGGTCTTCAAGACCGAACAGGAATGTATTAATCACCATAAAAATTGAAATATACAATGGAAATGATAATAGTTGCAGTAATTATTTATGTTCTTTGGGATGCTTTTAAATGGGCGGACAACAAAGATGAAGAACGTAAAAACAAAAAAGACCTATGAAAACAATTGCAATATTGTGTCGTGGATATATGGACTTTGAAAAACACATTCACGACAAACCGAAGAAAGGGATGAAATACATTTGTGTTTCAAACGAAACCGATTCACTAGGAATCACAATCAATGACTTCGAAGAAACGGATGACTTCGAAAACAATCCATTCAGACACAAGATCCGTGAAGACATAAAAAGAAGAATATTATGAAAACAAGACTTTTAAAATTCAAACGATACCATTTCAACGCAGATGACCACTTGATTTCGGTCACAGAATGGGGTCAATTAGAAAAAGGATGTTTCAGTTCACCGTCAAGGGTGTCTGGATGTTTCCGATATGTAGATGCACAATATACTGGTGTATTTGGAATGAATGCCGAAGAAATATATGAACACGATGTTCTGGAACAATCTGGAATGAAATTGACAGTTGTATTCAGATACGGTTCTTTTATGTTCGCATCATCACAAGACAACGGTGCGGTGTTCAATCCATACGCAACAGATTTTCACCATACTTTCAACCAGTATTCAAAGAAAGGAATCGACACGGAAAAGAAAGGTTTGTGCTATATGCGTAAAATTGGAAACAAATTTGGCGAACCTATAAAGAAATAACTATGGCCGCCATACACAACAAAAAAGTTTTCCTTGCACCAGAAAGTGTGACATCTTCATCAATGATTCACACGAAGATAAAAGACAACGACAGGGTGTGCATTCGAATAAGCGATTGCAACAGAACAATCTTGTTGTGGAATGATATTGATGAACCAAACGGAAAAGAAGAAATGTTCCAGAAGATTGACACGTTGATTCGTGAATTGAATGGTCTGAAACTTGCAATTGAATACAAAACACAACAATGAAGTGTCCAATATGCAAAGGTTCTGGTGTTATTCCATTTCATAAGTCCATAAGTAAAGAAGCGAAGATTGTTCTGGCAAAACAATTGAAGAATGATGGCAATTCTATTCGTGAAATAATGCAGATACTAGGATATAAGTCACCTAAAAGTGTTCAAGATTTATTAACAACTAAACCAGTAAAATGAAAAAGATAAAAAATGCAATCAAGAATTTCATCCGAAACATAGTGTTCGACGTGGTGAAAGAATTTCAAGAAAACGTCTTCACAGAATACAAGTTCATTGAAAATGGAAAGGAAGTGTTCAGATCTGAAATGCACATCAAGCCACAGACAGGTGACACGATCCTTATTGATGACAGTTTGGATTCTGGAAAATGGTTCAAGTTCGTTGTAAAAGAAATCGAATATTCACAGACTGGATTCACAGGAAACATCATTGGAACGTGTATTGATCTTAAAGAAGAAAATGGTGGTCTTCACAACGCTAGTGATATTCAATGCGCTACATTCAAGAAAGGGAATTCTTGCATTGATTGTGGTTGTATGTTGCCAGATGAATTCGATTTCATTAAGTGTTTTGGATGCCAATAAATTATTCTAAATATCCAGACAATTGGTTGTCAGAAATACGTCCACGGATATTGGAACGCGCACAACATCAATGTGAACTGAATGGTTGTGTAAACAAACATCTTTTGTCATATTGGTCTGCAAAGAAGAATGGAAAAGTCGTTGGATGGTTTGAAGATGAAGAACACGCCAGAAGTATTGATCCGAACACAAAGATGGTTCGTGTTGTTTTAACCATCGCACACCTCGATCACGATGAAGAAAACAAAGATGTGAAAGATGAACGTTTGATGTCAATGTGTCAATTGTGTCATCTTCGATATGATGCAGACGAAAAGAAAAGAAGACGTTCAGAAAACAAGAATCAAACAGAACTGTTCAAATGAAAAACAACGACAAGAAATTGAAGATCGCAATCATTGGTGTTGGATCCGCAGCACTAGAAGCAAAATTGAAACTTCTTCAATTCGGACACGAAGTTCACATTGTTGATCATTTGACACCAGAAGATGGAAAGAATTATGATGTCGCATTTGTTGATGAAGGACCAGAACCAATGATCATTCACGAAGTACCAAAGTTTGATCACGAATTTGTTGAATTACCGTCCATAAATAGAAAAGCAGGAATACCAAACAAACACAGAAAAAAAAGAAATTATCACGACTAAAATCAAATATTGTCACAGACCAAACAATTCCATTGTGAAATGCACAACACTTTGTCTTGGTTGTTATCATAAAGTGTTTTTGAAGATCCGTTCGTCAAAAACAAAAGACACTGCATCATCTTAAAAATTCATTTCGGTTGTTGGTGCAGTTGATCCGCGTTCCTTGTTAACCAGACAAGGCGCGGATTCTTAAAGCAAACAGATCTCTAATAAATGTCGCGTTTAGTTTGGATCTGTTGTCCGTTGATTGTCATTAACCAGATGACAGACGGACGTTCTTTGAAAGATGTGCATCAATTAAACGGTGTGCATCTTTTTTTATACTATATTTGAAATCTGTTAATTACAATAGTTCTCCTTGCAAGAATCACCCATTCGGAACCTCTCATTCTGAATGGGTTTTTTTATATACTTTTGTTTTATGACAGATGTACAGATTACAGACGATGAATTGTTTGAATTGGAAATGCTACTGGAAGAACAAAAGATTGACATCCTGAAAGATGGATTGATCAACCTTTCTGCAGATACAAATCCAAACTATCAATTTTTATATACTTCATTAAAAAATCAGGTCCGTGACAAGCGCGGTGAATTGATCAATAATTCCGTTGCAGGTTGCATTCTGGAAGGAAGTTCAAGATCTGGAAAAACTTGGTCTGGAATTGACTTCATCATCTGGTTATGCACGCACGTTGAAAAGAACTGCACGATCCTAGTGGTCCGTGAAACATTCGCATCTTTTTCTGAAACGCTTTATGATGATTTCAAAAGAAGGATGGATGACTTTGGATTACCGCATCCATTTGAATCTGCACAAATAGTGAAGCAGATCCGCATCGGTTACAATAAAATCAAATTTGTTGGTTGTGATAAAGTAGGAAAGAAACACGGTGCAGGATCCGACTATGTGTTTTTCAATGAGATTATGCACATACCAGAAGCAGTCTTCAATCAATTGAAGATGCGTTGTCGAAAGTTCTGGTGGGCCGATTACAATCCATCGTTCACGGATCATTGGGTTTTTAATAAAGTTGAACCGCGTCCAGACGTTGGATTCCTTCGAACAACTTTTCGTGACAATCAACACATTTCACCATCTGAAAGAAATGAAATTTTAGGACTGGAACCGTGGTTGCCAGATTCATACACCATAACAAATGAAGGTGAAGTCTGGTATCTTGGAAAACCTGTTGATGATAAAAATCAACCACCGAAGCATCCCACAAATTGGGAATCTGGAACTGCAGATGAATATGAATGGCGTGTTTACGGACTTGGACTTCGTGGATCTATGAAAGGCGCGGTGATCAAACAAATGTTTTTCATTGAAGAATGGCCAGACATCGCACACACTTTTGCAAATGACTTTGGATTCACAAATGATCCAAACGCATTGGTGAAGTATGCAGAAGATGACGAAAATATTTGGTTCGAAGTCAAAGGATATGAACCACTTGACACCAGTGAAAAGTTGAATGATCTATTCTTTGAAAATGGGATCATAAAAAACAAAAGTGACAAGGTGATTGATGGTGAATTGATCACTTGTGATTCATCTGACAAATACACCAGTGAAAACAAAGGTGCGGTTGAAATGGTGAAAGCACTTCGGAAATTGAACTGGAATGTGAAGAAGGTGAAGAAAACAAAATCCGTGATGTATTGGTTGACTTCAATGAAGAAGAAGAAGATCCATTGTGTGATGGACAAAGAAAAACTTTGGAAACACGCAAAGAAGGAACGTGAAAACTACAAATTCAAACAGGTTCAAGGAATATTCATCAATCAACCTATTGATAAACACAATCACATCATTGATGCGGTCCGTTATGGACACATTGCACACAATTCACCGACAGAAGTGATGGGAACAGAAAAGACCGTTGCGGAAATGGGCGTTGTCTGGTAAAAAACAAAACTATGATAAAGTATATGCAAGAACAAGGATTCAAGATCTTCAACCTTCACAGGATGAACAATGGCCAGTTCTTTGTTCGTCTTCGTGTAAATGGTGTGATCGGAAAATTCATTCTGGACACAGGTGCAACACACAACTGCATTTCAAAGAATCACAGAATGATATTCAAAGTAAAACCGAACTATGAATCAAATGCGTCTGGAATTGATGGTGAAGTGAATGCAAATATTTCAGTATCAAACACCATTTCAATTGGTGATATTAGATTCAAGGACCAGACATTTGTGATATTGAACTTGAAACAGGTCCGTGAATCACTTCTTTCATCTGGTGACTTTATGGTGAACGGAATCATAGGAATGAACTTTCTTTCATCTGCAGGTGCGGTTGTGGATTGTGACAATGGAAAACTATATTTGCGTAATGATTAAAGAAATACACGTGGTCCCTGTTGATGATCTTGAAGTTCACAATCTTTCATTCATTTGTGATTGTTTGCCAGTATTCGACACGCACCAGAACGGAAATATAATTGCGACACACAATTCATTTGATAGGCGTGAAGTGGATGATTTTATCGTTGAAATACTTGACGAATTCAAACCAAAAGAAGTTGAATGGGCTGCCATTTGCATTGACAGAACCTATCTTTCAAATTAAAATGATAAATTTGCCGAAAGCATTGAACAACAAACAACACACGAAATGGAAGAAATAATCGCATTGTTAAATTCTGAAAGTCCTGCAGATGCAATTCCTGTTTTGACCGCAGGCGGCAAAGACAACGAAGAAATTGAATCATATCGTGAAGAATATCACGAAAATAAGCGTGACAAACGTGAAACGCAAATTGGAAAAACACAGGTTGACAAGTCTGTTGGATCTGGCCAATTAAAAAAACGTGTTCCTGCAGTAAGGATCCCAATTCCATTTCAACAAAAGATTTCAACAACCGCAACCGCGTTTGAAATTGGTGAACCTATCACCTTAAAAGCATCAACGAAAAACAAGTTGGTGGATGAAATCACACGTCTTTGGCGTTCAAATCGTGTTGATTCGCTTCTTCAAAAATTGATTCTATTGAAGAAGACAGAAACGCAAAGTGCATTGTTGTTCTACATCAAGGATATTAAACCACAGAACTGGTTGAATAAAATGTTCGGTGTAAATGAAAAGAAAGACATCAAGTGCAAGATCCTTGAAAGTAAGAATGGTAAAATGACACCAACTTTTGATGCGTTTGGTGATATGAAATATTTTACTTGGGAATTCACGGTCATTGGCCAGAACAAAAAAGAAGAAAAGAATGTTTTTGTTTATGATGAAGAATTCTTGTACCACTTCAAACAGGTTGATGGTGATTTTATTTTGGAACCTAAAAAACCACACGGATTCAAAAAGATTCCGATTGTATATTTTGAACAGGAAGCACCAGAATGGAAGCCAGTTCAGGAAATGATCGACAGGATTGAAACAACACTTTCAAAATTGTCTGCATCGAATGATTATTCTGGACATCCGATTCTTCTTCTTTATGGTGATGTAAGTGGCGCGCCAGACAAGGATGAAGATGGAAAAGCATTCAGAATTGATATGAAGAAGGATGAAGATGGAAAGTGGGTTCACGGTGATGTGAAGTTTGCAACCTATGATCAAGCACCAGAATCAATCAAACTTGAATTGGAATATCTGGAAAAGTATATTTATTCACTTTCTTCGACACCAGACATTTCGTTTGATAGTCTTTCTGGTATTGGTGCAATTTCAGGAATAGCAATTCGATTGATGTTCTTGGATGCGGTGATCAAAGCAAAAATGAATGAAGGTGAAAACAGAACGTCCATCGAAAGAATTATCAATCTTTTTATGGCAGGGACCATCACAACCACCGCAACAAAACTTTCAAGTGAATCACGCGAAACATATTTCACTGTTCAATTCAATTCTATAATTCCAAACGATTTGAAAGAAACTGTTGAAACTTTATCGCGTGCAGTTGAAAGTGGAATTTTAAGTGTCAAGGCTGCAGTTCAGTCATTGGATATGACAGAAGATTTAGAAGATGAATTGGAAGAACTTTTGAAAGACCGTGACAATAAGGCAGAAAAAACACCTGCAGATCCACCGACTGCAGAATAGAAAAGTAAAAAAAACACCTATGAAAAACCCTTCGAAATATCGTTGGGTTTTTTTTATGGAATTGTGTTTTCTATATTTACAATGTTTTTTGACTAAAAATAATATACATTTGTATCATTATTAATCCAAAAAATCCATACAAATGGCAATTAAAATCAGTAAGACAAAGAAAAGGATGAAGGAATTGTTTCCGAATCTAAATTTGTCAAACGCGAAGTTGAATGCAATTGTTGTGAAAATTTCGAAGCAAATCCCAGAAGATGC
>JALZUP010000025.1 GCA_023301505.1 Robiginitomaculum sp. | reverse complement strand
TGGTCCGAGACTCGGGGGTAGCATGGAGTGAGATTGGCGGCATGGGGTGAGGAACGATCCAGCTGCCGATTGGGCCGGAGGGCGGAGCTGCGGGCGGGCTGGCGCGACTCCTGCGAGAGAGCCTTCATTCAAATCCGACGAAGGAGGCTAATCATAAAACAGGCGAACGAACCATGACTTCACACAACACTCCGTAATCCGCTCGACGAAGGACTGCACTGACGTAGGAAGGGAAGGACTGTAAGCGTCATAAAATTGGGCACCTACCGCGTTGCTGTTTGATCCGCTAAAAAGCGGGTCATGTCCACGACATCATCCAACCCACCACCCGCGCACTGCTCGGAGGTCCGCTTCGCTGAAGTTGACTTCCCCGGCGTGATCCAGTCCCGCCTCGTCATCGAATACAGCGATGGTCTTAAAATCATCGTTGGGAGTCAAGATGACCTCCGCCTCGCTGCCGATCTCATCGCCGAACTGCGTCGTCGCCAATCGAAAGGAGGCCGCAAATGATCAACCTCACCAACGCCTCGCTCAAGATCTACCTCACCCTTCAGCCCTGCGACATGCGCAAAAGCTTCAACGGTCTCGCCGAGATCGCCACCGAGCACCTAGGTCAAGAACTCGTAAAAGAAGCCATCTTTGCCTTCGTTAACAAACGACGCAACCGTCTCAAGCTTCTCTACTTCGATGGCACCCGCCTCTGGGTGGCCGCTAAACGCCTCGAAGAAGGAACTTTCAGCTGGCCCACCAGCAACAATGCCCGCGACAAGAAACTCAAACTCGCTCCACAGGCCCTGCAACTCCTCCTCGATGGCATCGATCTCAAGGGAGCTTCAATGCGCGGCTGGTATCAAGTCGAGTAGAGCTCGTACTTCACATCGAAAAAAATACAATTTCCGCTCAAAAAGGCTCCGGTTTTGGGTACAATACAACCCATGCCGGAGCCTTCCTCATTTGATCCCCAAACCCTTCTCAAAAGGGTCGAGGAACTCGAGGCCACTCTTCAAGAAGTCACCGGACAACTCACAGCTGCCCTTCAGCTCAACGAATACTACCGGCAGCAACTCTACGGCTCCAAGGCCGAACGCTACGACCCCGCCCAAGAGAACCTCGACTTTAACGAAGCGACATTGGGAAAACCCGAACCCTCCGGCCCCGAAACATCAGGACCGGAGGAGGACGAAGGCGCAAAAAGAAAAAAAGCTAAGCGAATCCGCCGCACCAAAGATCAACTTTTTCCCCGCTGGATCAAAAGCATCATCGTTGAAGAACTCATCCCCGATGAGGTCAAGGCCAACCCAGAGGCCTACCGCGAGATCGAAATCCGCGAGCACCGTGAACTCGAAACAACCCGAGGCGAAGTCTACTGGCGCGTTACTCGCATCCCTAAGTTCGCCCTCAAAACCGACAAGCAGGAAAAGCCCATCACCAGCCCCGCTCCCATCTCGAGCATCCCCGGGACCCTCTGCGGCCCGCAGCTCATCAGCCAAATCGTGTGCGATAAATTTTGCGACCACCTTCCGCATTATCGCCAAAGCCAACGCTTCGCACGTCGTCACGGAATCGAACTTCAACGCGGCACCATCAACACCTGGACAGCCAAACTCGCCGACCTCCTGCGCCCCGTCAATGAAGCGGTCAAAGCCGAAGTATTAGACACCGACGCTCTCCAGATCGACGAGACCCCCGGCTCCTACCTCGCCCCCGGCACGGGCAAAAGCCAAACCGGATACTGGTGGGCTTACCGCAACATCCACACCAGGGCCGTCTACTTCGACTGGCATACCAGCCGCGCCATGGACTGCCTGTTAGAGATGCTCGGCTTTGATGAAGAAAGTAAAACACTCCTCTTCACCGGCCACATTCAATGCGACGGTTACAAAGCCTACGACGCCCTCGTTAAACGATTTAAGGGGATCATCCTCGCCGGATGCATGGCCCACCTGCGGAGGAAGTTTTTCGACGCCCGCGAGCAAGCGCCCGACTATAGCATCCCGGTTCTTTTAAAGATCCAGGAAATCTACCGAGTCGAGCGCGATCTAAAACGCAGCAAAGCCCCGCCCGGTTGTCGTGAAATGATTCGTCGATCCCGCAGCTTGCCGCTTTTTAAAGAACTCAAAACCCTCATTGATGGGATTGAGAAAGTGAAACCCTTGCCCCAAAGCAAGCTTGGCAAAGCGCTCACCTACGCTCGGAACCAGTGGCATAAAATCGAGGTCAGCATCTTGAATGCTGAACTGGAAGTGGACAACAACCTGATCGAAAACGCGATCCGGCCCCTGAAACTCGGCTTAAAAAACTACCTCTTTATGGGGAGTGCCGAAGCAGGCAAAGACTCCGCCCTCTTTTACACCCTGATCGAGAACTGCAAAGTCCACGGCCTTGATCCTGAAGCCTATCTCGTGGAAGTCATCGAAGCCCTGCGTGATCCCGCCATGATCGAGCGAGTCGCCGAGCTAACCCCGGCAGCCTTCGCTGCGGCCAAAACCGCCGCTGGCGAATTAAAAACCGCCTAAAATATCAGCACCTCAACCAAAGATCCAGCTCAGATCAGGTGCCCAATTTTATACGTATGACGCTTACGAAGGACTGGTGCCCGGGTGGAAGGGGCCCCTTTGGGGAAGGCAACCACCCGATCAGGCACGGCGACTGATTACGGATGTTGTGTGATGGCCATGGATGCTGGAGGCGTGACATCCCGCACGCTCTAAAAATTGACCTGACCGAAGGGAGGCTGGTCTTGAGACAAAGGACTTTGAACCACCGAACAGCTAAGGAGAGGATTTCAACGTAGCTGCAAAGTCTCGTGCACATCGCCCGGCAATTGGGGCATTTGATCACCCTTTTGGTTCAAGGCTCTCGAACCTGCTCACTATGAGGTAGATTCTTGAAAAGGTTTTTCGCGGGGTCAAATTCCAAGTTCCGATCATTCGGTGTCGGGTTAAAGTAGTAGGTAAACCGTAGAATTGGCATTGACTGTTCTAAACCAGCGCCTCTAGAGATATTTATCCCATCACGAATTTTTGAATAATGACAACTGATCAGCTCTCCGTCTTCGTTCACAATAGCGCGTGATCTAATCAAATAAATAGCTTCATTGGTTGATCCTTGGTAGCCGTTTCCTTCGGACTTTGACGCCACGAAAGAAGCCTCCTGCTTATAATCATCTAACTTTCCTAAGCGAGCGGTCTTGAAGTCACTCTCAAAATGCACACCACCGCGTTGAGCTTTTTGATCAAGATACATCCCCTCATATTCCCCTTCAAAGTAGACACTAAGGCGAGTTGAGTAGTTTTTGGAATTCACAAATTTTTTTTCAGCAAAGAGGGCGAAATCTGAAGTTAGGCCACGCCCATAAGGTTTTAAAAAATCACAAACCTTCAAATCAAATCCTATCTTTTTTCCCAATACTGGCATTTCTATTTCCACTTTCTTAGCAAACATTGCTATCGGATTCTTAACTTCTCTCAAGATAACTGCTAAGTCGTGGTTTTCATCTTTACTCAAAGATGTTCCCTCAGATTTATGGTAACGAGTGTCGTAGTAGCCTTCTTTTGACACCTGAAGATTAACTCTAAGCTCTGCACTCCCATTGCTTTCAGCGATCCCCTTCTCACTTGTTTTTACCGTTAAGTTTTCTTCATTTTTGAAATTCACATAACTGAAAAACACGGCAGCACCTTCGATGGGATTCCCTTCCTCATCTACCACTGTGATTTTCGAGCTCACTTCTCCGCAGGCATTTAAAACGCTGGCTGCAATCAGCACCAAGGCTGTTCTTACTTTTTTCTGTATCATTCGTCTAATTTTCCTTGGTTAATCATTTCTTGGAACATGGGGACCACATAGCTGAATGCAACATCTCGAAAATCACTGTGCTGCCAATCACCTGTCGGACGTGGCCATCCTCCATTTTTCTTATTCATCATGTTGAAATTTGCATTTCCTTTGCGTTCAATTTCTTCGATCGGATTCGCCGCCGCTGCATAAGACATCGCTGGAATCGCTGCGGATAAGAGCTCGTGCTGGACCTGCTTTTTGTTCGCCTCTGCGCTTCCCTTGCTCTCATCATAAAGGTCTACATATTTAAAAAACCGAAAAAAAGAGTCTCGTCGGAGCTGTTGATTAGTAAGGATCGAGGCCTCTGCTGGTGTTCTAGTGCGGTCACCTATATCCCATTCTTCGTCAAATCGCCAACCAGCATGAGTATCTTTAGTAATCAACGCAGCTAGTGGGTGTCCCTTCATGATCTCATTTTGAGTCCACGCATGCCTTACAAAGCCATTGAACAACTCTGTTGCCGCATTTCCGATAAAGCTTTCACTCGCATCAGCATTTTCCACAACATCCTCTCCAGTCGAATAAAAATTATAGGCCAGCTGTGGCACTCGGTTGGCAAAACGATTCGGCCATCTGAGTTTTTCTCGACCATCAGGCGCAGCGAAGAGTTTGTGCCAATCCGAAGCATAAAGCCTCCGATCATAGGGCTTCCAAGCGTTCTCTGTCATTCTGGGAGCCATGATAGTACCGTCAGCCCCAGTTGTCTGACTCGCATCATAGGCTTCGATAGGCGTTGCCGCATTAATCATGAAATACGTTTCCGGCGTGAACGCTGTCCCATTGTGATCTTCGTGTTCAATCGCGTTGCTCACGACCATGTTGCCTAAGCTATGAGCTGCAATCGTGATTTTTGCGCCTCCTACCTGGAGCCATGCAGGAAGTGCCTTACTTGTCAAAAATGCGTTTTTTACAGCTTCATGGTAATCAGGAGCAACATCTCCATGCCAACTAATCCCAGTAAAACGGTTTCGGCTTCCCATTTGATGTAGCCGTTTAAAAATCTCTGCATGCCAGCCTCTTGCAGCGTCTGGTCCAACATTAAATCCATGAAGGAAGACGAAATACTTCCCGTTTGTTAGTTCATCTGGATAAGGATCACCTGGATCTTGTAGTTGAGTCCTTAGCCCCCCTGAACCACCCGTTGTATTTCGCATGTTTCCATGACGATACATGTCTTCAACCTCACTGAACTTCACTGGAAATTCGATTTCCGCAATGGAGGTTCCATCGCTTTTTTTGATTTCCAAGATAACTGGCTTGTCAGTCTTTTTCGTAGCTTCACAAATCAGCACACCTTTTCCATCTTCAAAGGCTTCCAAAATTTCATCACTCAATTGAACGCCACTACTGCTTGCGTGTTTAAGAGTCTTTGTTTTGACAGCTCTGGCCTTGGTGAGATTTCTCAAATAAGCAGCAGGGCCTTCATTGTCAGGGGCTGCATCTAGAACTGTCTCGGTTTCCTCATAGAATTTAAGAGCACCATCAGCATGTTTCACAAAATAGGAATATTCATCCGAGGGCAATGTTCCAAGAAGCCCTTTCAAGTCTAGGTGTAAGGGGAAAAAATCGACCAAATCTCTCATTCCATCCACTTGATTATTGAACCAATCTTTGATTACGAATGCGGGTGGAGTTCCTACGATTGGAGCATCTACACCGTTATCTTTAATTTCTTCGTCCTGCTTGTCATCGTCATTGTTAATCCACCAGCGGAATGGATTATCTACCGAAATTTGACCCCGATCTGCTCCAGTGATTTTCCCATCCCGATTCCAGTCTGGCACAATCTCCACCGGCAGGAGAAGCCCAACGGCACCTGTTCCTTGCGGATCATCATCGTAGCTCCAGTTGGGATGCTGTTCGGATAATTCTACCAAGCCCTCAACCTTCCACGCATTACTACTCGAGCTGGAACTCAGATCGGACTCCAATTGCAGAAACGTCACTTTATTATCACCCTC
>JALZUP010000024.1 GCA_023301505.1 Robiginitomaculum sp. | reverse complement strand
AAGAGGGGGGGGGGGGGGGGGGGGGGGGGGGGGGGGGGGGGGGGGGGGGGGGGGGGGGGGGGGGTAAGGGCATGCAGCGGACAACGCAGCTGGGGAAAAGAACTATGAAGTCGTCGATATCCTGGCATTGGTACAATCGACTGCAGTTACCTTACAGCGATGGTGAGTAATGTTATAGACATACCAAAGGTCGCATAACGAAAACGTGACACACCACGCACCACGGACAATGTCAACAAGTCCGAAGAGCGGGAGATATGAGGAAGTCACCTTAGGAACACCGGAACATAACCCTGTCCTAGAGGAACTACATATTTTATTGCACGCAACGGCGGTGGCGGGCACTCACCGGCTCTCGTTTTGCAGTTGTCGTCATCTGGAAGAAGCTTCGCCGCAATGAATTCCTCTTTGGCCTGATAATCATCGCGATGGATGGGCAGACAAAACAGGGGAATCGCAAGAGTGGCACAAGAAAGAGAGTGGATAACAATGTAGAGGTGTGTTGAGTCTGGGTGTGTTCTGAAATGAATTTCGATATATTACCAAAAAATTGGCTCTTTGCTCTACCTCAACCTCTGTACTTTTTTGTATTGATTTCATGTTGGGCGGGACGGTAATTCGTTACCAGCCTTCTGCAAAACCCAAACCCAACCCTCAATCCTCACAACAGCGAGCTGATAACAGCAGTAGTTACTGCCAATCGATTACCAAACCAACTTCCTGTGCTGTGCGAGAGGCTTGGCGTCTCCAACGCCCGTGCGTGCGTGCGTCGTGTCATTTTTTCTCGTGCGTGCGAGGCTTCAACTTCAACCATATTTGCGCTATAAAATATGTACCCCCAACCAATAGCGCCTCATATGTTGAGATTTAACACCGCTTCACAAACCCCAGATGTCCTTCGTTAGACCCTCCACGTGTGACATAAACTAGTTTGGAACCACGCGCGTCACTACCACGCGCAACACAGGGAGTTAGTGCTACACTAGACGCGCCAGGAGGATGGGTGAGTAGACAATATCGTATATACCGCATGCCGGGCTGCGGGAATATTTCTTTTTTTTTACCTCCCCACGTAGAGCATCGCGGGCAAAAATGGGTGCACTCGCATACTCAAACAACCACATCCTACTTTCTCGACGAACCTGATACCTCGTATGTCAAACCTTCCAACCCCATCAACAGTCTGTACCCGCCGGGCTTCAAGAGGCAGTAGGGAAACGCATTTTATGTGGATGCCCTTACCTCAGCGTAGGCCAGGACCATGTCCTTAGGTGGTACGGCGTCGTCGCCAGGCCTGGGCAAACACAGTTCCCCGCAGAAGGAAGGAAATTTCGGCACCTCGCCCAAGGTGGACCCAACCGCCACGGCAAGCACGGTCTCCGAAAATTCGCTCCACGCCAGATAATCTCCCAGCAAACCCGCTTGTCGTGCCTCCCCCTCCTCCGCACTTGTCCCTGGGTCGCCGTCGTCTAGCTCCGCTCGGACGAGTGCTGCGAGCGCGGTTACGCGTGCGTTGAGGATGGCCACCACCTCAAAGAGGTTGATCGAGTAATGACCCTTGCGGCATACCTCCCGTAAGCAATACTCAGCAAGCTGCACGAACTGTGTCGCGATCTCGCGCCCTGCCACCTCCACGGCCGACTCTTTGAGGAGTTGACCAAAATCCAAGCACTGCACCGGGGGGAGCAGTTCCGCATCACGAAAAACGTTGTACACGTTTTCTTGAGTGCACTTCTCCACCGGAACAGGCTGCCCGCGCTCCTTCTCTTCGAGTACGTGGGTCCCTAGTTTCGCGAGTGAAGGGATGTCCACTTTCCGCATGTTGTCGTCGTCAGGTTCGCCTATCCTCGGCAGGACTCCTTTGGTTTGGCCAGCGCTGGGGCAGTGTGCATGCAGCATCGGTCCTAGACGGCAACTAATATCTGTGACGACAAGGATGGGAAAAAACTGCTTTGAACAACGAGGGATCCGGGAACATGGATGTGGCAGGGGCGACAAGGAAGCGCGGACGTTCGGCGTTAGGATAAAGCGGAATATGTTGACGCCGATATGGAATAGACTCGTTACCGCAACGCGCGGTTTCAAGCGCACTTGCTATATGGTGGACGCCAATAGCCTGTCATATAGGTTATAGTTATTAGTACACCACTAATCAGCAGGGTATGATAATCTTTGTCGGCGGGGTTTTATCCGGGTGGGATCAGGTCCGGGTGGGATCAGGTCCGGGTGGGATCAGGCCCTCCGCAGTACCCGCTTGAGGCACTGTTACCGGCTCTGATTCCACCCATGCGGGATCAGGCCCTCGTGGGATCAGGTACCTCCGGCGGCTCCCCCAGGGGGCTAATTATCAATCGAATCTTTGTGCGCGGGGTCTTATCCGGGTGGGATCAGGTCTGGGTGGGATAGTATGACCGAAAACGAATGCCGCACCACATTAAAAGTGGTATATAGCGAAATAGTCAAAGTTTGGGACGGGCGTATGCCTTTATACTGCTAATAGTGTACAACGACAACAATAAATAAATAAATAAATGAGCGCAATAGATATTTCATGACCACGGGGGTACAATTTCATCGCCATATGGGCAG
>JALZUP010000023.1 GCA_023301505.1 Robiginitomaculum sp. | reverse complement strand
CTTACCCGTCATGACAAGACCTGTTCTTGTCATCCATCACCAGAAATCAAGTCATTCAAAACGGTGAAGACGTGTTCTAATGATGCGTCCCCCTTAAAACCCATCACTTGGGCAATCAACAGGAGATGGATTGCAAGAACAAGTCTTGCAATGACGGAGAGGGGTAGGTGTTTTACCGAGAAGTTGGAAGCATCGAGGGTTGAATGATTTTCCTCGAAAAAATTTAAGCGCCGACCGCGTAGTCCTTAAGAACAACCTGCTCAAAACTCACTATCGTCATAACAAGACTTGTTCTTGTTATCCATCACCCGAACTCGCGTCAGAGAGAAACGGTTGAGAATATGCCGTAAAGACGCGGCACGCCTGAACCACATCACTTGTGGCAATCAACAGGAGATGGATTGCAAGAACAAGTCTTGCAATGACGGAGAGGGGTTAGGAGCAGAACTTATAGTTCTGCTAAAGCTAATTCAGCGTTCGCTAATTGTTGAACCCAAAAACTATGTTTTCTACCATTTTTATAATTAGGTTCAGCATTCCTCAAATCAATAATTTCTGACATGGCTCTCTTTTTTCGATCTATTAGAGCATCTTTACGAGTTTTTGCTGTAATGCGAGTAAGCCATTCTTTTTCGATAACGTGTGCTTTCAGTCGTCCGTCATTTCTTTGGTCAGACATCACAATTGGTTCTTTAATTGCAAATAAGGTTCTAAGCTCGGTGGTGTCGAAAACTATAAAGCCTTTAGTATGCGCTTTTTCTCCAACGGGTATTTCTTCGTCTTCCACTAGAAGCAGGACACCATCTTTAGATAGAAGTGAGGTAATAGCGCCTGTTTCCCCAAATAGTTTTAGCCATTCCTTGGGGTCGATTTCGTGTAACACATTACACATGATTATCAGGTCAAAAGTTTCTTTCCCTAACTTTGCAGTTAGGTCGTTATGCTTTGAGAAATATCTGTCGGTGCTTTCTCCATAAACAGTTTCAATGACGTTTTTGCAATATTCCGTATCATCATCAAATTCATCATAAGCAACATAATCTATATGTTGTTCAACTGCACTTTCTGTTGAAGCTAAACTTTCCAATAAACGCCCTTTACCTGCTCCAAAATCTAAAACCTTCAAAATAGCGCCGTCTTTTTTACCTTTTATTTCTTTGATTAAATTTTGTATCTGAAGTGTTTGGTCATCTTTGTCTTTGGCAGCAACGACTGTCGGAGGGAGTAAGCATTCAGCGGCATAACGGTTCATTGCGTAAATGCTTGGGAGTGAGGTGAAGTCGCGTATTTTTTGTACGCGTTCGTCATCTCCAACTAAACTCTCTAATACGCGTTCGGGAGTGGAGCCAGAGAAACCGACTTTGCCATTTTCAACAAATAGTAAGGTGGCATCATTGAAATATGAAAGAATGGGGATTGAGTGCGTGGCAACCCAGATTTGGCAATCGGGGGCTGCTTCTTTTATGGCTCTGATGAGGTCTATGGAAGCCGCGGGGTGAAGATGGTTTTCGGGTTCATCCATCATTATAATAAGATTCTTCAACGATTCGCCTTGGGCGTGTATCTGAACGCATAATTGCAATAATATTTTCTGTCCGTCAGATAATCCAGCTTGTGGAATTATTTTATCAAACATTAATGGGTCACCATCTAAATTTGTTCCTAGACGAGTATGCAAAAATTTTTCAATGAGTTCTTCTAAAATTTTAGAATTAGCGTGGGCTTCTAATTTGTCTTCTTCTTCGATTTCACTTTTTGGATGAGATGCATAAAATGCACGCGTTTGCACTTCTTTGATATAGCTGAGCGTTCCGTCATGAAGGCTATTAATGCCTAATTTTTTAACGCTTTGGGAAGCTTGGGCTGATTTTCTAAAGCTTTTGTCTCGGTAATCTATGAGGTTGGTACTTTTTGGTACTGCATGGACCACATTCACAGGTCCATCATACTCGACGTCAGTGATTATCTCATTCCAATTTAGTATTTTAGTATAGGAGTCAATTTGGTTCTGAAGTCCTTCAATGTATCGTTCTATTTTTGAGGATTCCATGTTTCTAATCTGAGAGCGTTCTTGTAAAAGGTCGCCTTCTGCAACACGAATTTCTCGTTTCGAGAATGCCAGGTCTCGCTTTGTTGGTATAGTTTTAAGTTTACCTTCGACAACTTCCAGAATTCTACTTTTCCCCGCACCATTAGGTCCTGCCAGTATTACAATGTTATCTAATTGAGGTAAGTTTATCGATTCCAGTCCTGTCGCGATGTTTTCTTTTTCAATATTGATGGAAGTTATTTTCATGAGTTTAGAATCCTGAGAGCACAACTTAACTATTAGGGAAAAATTATTTAATGACAATTGTATAGTTACAGCGGTTGATACCCTCCTCTCATAAACATATAAAGATACTGTTATATCTATTGACGCCATGCCCTTTCTGCGCCTAAAGGACTGCTAAAATTAGTATTCCCTTAAGGATTAAGAAAATGAGCGCAAATGATTACGTCGTAAAAGAC
>JALZUP010000022.1 GCA_023301505.1 Robiginitomaculum sp. | reverse complement strand
AAACTTATTCGTTCTACAATTATCGCAGCGATTGCAGCGGCAACGCTTTTGGTAACTGTCGTCTTACCTGCTGAATATGGTATTGACCCAACACGCATTGGCCATGTTCTTGGCCTGACGGAAATGGGAGACATCAAACAAAAACTGGTCCTGGAAGCTGACGAGGCAGAGGCGGCTGAAGCACTAGAAGTTCAGGCGCAAACCTTTGCTGCGCCTGAACCTTCGGCGGAAGTAACGCCAACGGCCCCAGTTCAGAGTCTCTGGACTGACGAAACATTCTTGACGCTTGAACCCGGCGCAGCAGCAGAAGTGAAGCTGGTCATGGCAGAAGGCGATACGGCGCAATATGAATGGGCCGTAGATAAGGGTCATCTGAACTCTGACCTACACACCGACGATGTCGACGGAAAAACGCATAGCTATAAACAAGGCCGTGCTGAAACTATCAATACTGGCGAATTTACGGCTGTCTCTGAAGGAGCGCATGGTTGGTTTTGGCGCAATCGTAGTAAGGAAAACGTGACTGTTACTTTAAAGGTCAAAGGCGACTACAGCGAATTGAAACGCTTGTTCTGATGTAATTGGTTCTGTTTTCAAGGCTCATCAAGCGCCGGACGAGAATAGACCACTCACACAGGCTGAAATAAACCGCATACTGGAGGGTTAGGGCGGCTTGTGCAAATGGGATAATGACAAAAGACCTGTTTCTGCTATAGATGGATTAATCATGATATCTCGAACCTCATGATTAAACCTGCATACATCACCGTTAAAACAAGAGCCTTACGCGCTTCATCTTCCTAGGTCTTTAGAGCGGCCTTTGCTTTTTTTTAGCCTTGGCTTTTGGCTTAGAAGCGCTCTTAGACTTAACACCCGACTTATCAAGATTACTAAATAGCTATCCGTAAAATCGTGTAATGTGCTCACTGGGTCGAGCAGTTCAGCCAATGTGTTGCGACGACTTGATTTCTGGAAGAAACCGGATGAGGTGAAACGCCTGAGAGCCCAAATAGGGACAGAACTACTATTATGTGATATCCCGTTCATTGAAGGCCAAAATGAGAGGTTAGCTGTAGAGCTCACGAAGCTTGCGGAGAAACGTCATGCGGAGATTTTGAAATGAAAATGCGCGTAGATGACATTGAATTTACCCTAATGCGGGAGTGACCGTAAGACGGCCGATATTGTTGTTGAACTTACCGGGGATGTCATTGTTAGGGCCCCTAAAGACATTAGTGAAGACCGAATTGAGCAAGCTGTCTCTAGTAGGGCCTTATGGATATATCGAGCCCTAGCTGAGTGGGAAGACCTAAATGCCAAGCGTCCCAACCGCTCATTTCTACAGGGCGAAAGTCTCATGTATTTGGGAGGTAATTACCGGCTTAAGTATTCACCCGACACCCCTAAGCCTCTGATGCTAAAAAACAACCGATGGGTTCTCTCAGAAGTAATTATGGAAACAATGGGCATACCCGGAATACAAAAAACTTTTAGGGATTTTTACATTCAAAAAGGCGAGTCTATTTTGGCGGAACGCGTAGAGTATTTCGCACCAAAAGTCGGCGTGAAGCCCGGAGCTATTTCTATCCGAGAATTAGGATATCACTGGGCATCTTGCGGCAAAAATGCCGCCCTTAATTTTCATTGGAAGACGATGTTAGCTCCAATGACGGTCATAGATTACATAGTTGTTCATGAGCTTTGTCATTTGCATCACAGAAATCACACCGATGCTTTTTGGAACGAAGTCGATAAGGTTTTACCAAATTATAGAGAACGCAAAGAGTGGCTAAGGTCAAATGGTGCTGCTTTGGACGTTTAATTCTGATCAGTTGAGTCTCTTTAAAGTAATATTCCGTTGCTTGCGTGTTTTGACTTGTTTCGACTGAACAATGTATCAAAGTATAATGCAATGAAAGGGCGAGTCGTATTCTGCCAATATATCGATGAGCTCATATTATATTTATAAGGATGCGGCTTGAGAGATATTGATTACAAAAAGTGGCTTAGCTCAGGCGATTGGACAGATAAATCCATATCCCACCGAATTAGCGTGGTGCAAAGCCTTGAACGCCTACAAGTGAGCTTGGAAGGCGGGAGTGAAAATCTTGAAGATGCCTTCATGGATGACGAGTTCGCCTCTCTTCTAAGTGTTTTAATCGAATATAAAAAGGACGCGAAAGTAGGTGGACAAAAATATCGCGCCCTTATGCCGAGTTCTGAGAAGCCATCGGGACGACTGTCCAATGCAATCTCATTTTTAAAACAATATGGACGTTTTCTTGATGGAACTTCGCCTCCTAATGCATCTGAAGATTGGCCAGAATTACTTGAACTCAAGCAAATTTTTCTTAAACGATGTTCCGACTTTCAAGATTTTAAACAGACATCTGGAACCTATTGGGAGCGAGAGCGCGAATATAAGGATAGAATGATCAAAGCGGTCATTGAGGTGGCAGAATCTAAAGTATCAGACATCGTAGCTGGCGAAACAATACTAGATATTTTAACCTCCGGAAAAGGACTTAATATCGACAGTGGATTGCCTCTGGGGTGGCAGGCCTTAGATAAGGTCAAAAAATCCGAACAAGAACAACGAGACGCATATTTTTCAATTATTGGTCAGTTATCACGTACCGACGCTCCCCTAAGTGAAGCCATTTCCACAGCGGGCTTAGCTCTTAGTCAGTTGAAGGAGGACGGATTAACTGCGGCAACGAAAGGCGTTATTCTTTCAAATATTCTTTGTACCATAGGGTGTATTCGTCCCGACGAAGCCTGCTTTGCCAAATCAAAAATTCTCAATAAATTCGGTCAATTCCTGACAGGCCAGAATTTATTAGCTGGTCGGGACTTTGAAATCGCGGAAGTGGAGACCTTCCTCGATTTGATAGCGCGCATCTTTCTCATCATGGAGGAAGATTGGGATTGGAAGCCTAGAGACTTTTTTGATGTTCAGAGCTTTGCTTGGGCGGCGCTTGACGACCGTTGGGCTGGCAACGAAGTTGAGGACGGGGTCAGTTTAACAGCTGCTGCTGTGCGCCAGTCGATGGGTGAGTGCGATCAAATCGGGGAAACTGAATTTCTATCTAAATATGGATTTGGTGAGCGGTTACGTTACCGCGTTTTAGACAAGGGCATCACATACCCATCCAAAGCTATTGCATCTGTTGCATTCAAATTCACAGATCATGACGAGGTGAAGATTGTAAATGGCGGCGTTTGGGGTCCTCACGACGCTGGCGGCATGCTCAAGGCATTGGGATTCACAATAATCGATACGGACAAAGACAAAGAGAAAGCTATGACTAAAATCTATCCCCAAAACCTCATATTATATGGACCTCCTGGAACGGGTAAAACATGGACAAGCTCAGAAATTGCTGTTCAAATTTGCGATGGGGATGCGCCAACTGACCGAACAGAACTTATGGCCAGATATCGCGAACTCGTCACTGCAGGGCGCATTGCGTTTACAACTTTTCACCAATCCATGGGATATGAAGAATTTGTAGAGGGGCTTCGCCCAACTACAGAAAGTGGTGATGACGATAGATTATCAGGAGGGTTTCGTCTTGAACCTAGAAATGGAATTTTTAGACAAATATGCGCGTTAGCCAAAGAGAGCGGCGTTAAATCAAGTTCATCTAAGGCTTTCGATTTAACCGGTCGTCAATATTTCAAAATGTCTCTTGGACGAGCTAACTCTCAAAACCATATTTATGAAGCTGCCTTAGATAAAAACAAGATTGCTATTGGTTACGGTGGGGAATTTGATTGGTCTGAACCTAAATATGACAGCTATGAAGCAATTAAAGCAAAGTGGCAGGAATTTGACCCTGAAGCCTCGGGCAACAATCCGAATATTGCGCAGGTCTATAATTTCCGTGGCAACATGAAAAAAGGAGACATAGTCATAATCTCGGATGGTAATTTAAAATTCCGAGCGATCGCTGAAATTGTTGGTGATTACGAATATGCAGAAGATGGCGTTTTCAGTGATGATATGATTGGCGAAGGACAGCTTTACCCGCATCAAAGAGCCGTAAAATGGCTCCGCGTGCTAGACGAATCCTTACCATATGACGTGATTAAGGAGGGGCAATTTTCACAGGTAAGCTGCTATAACATTAGTCCAGATAAAATTAAGAGAGAAGCTCTCCAATCCTTTACTAGCTTAGTTGATGAGAATGATACGTCCTCCAATATCGCCGAGGCCAATAACTTCGTTTTGATTATTGATGAAATTAATAGAGCAAATATATCCAAGGTGTTTGGAGAGCTAATTACCTTACTTGAACCCGATAAGCGTATCGGCGCGGGGCCCAACTCCCTTCAAGTTACACTGCCTTATTCAGGGGATAAGTTTGGTGTTCCGCAAAATCTTTATATTGTCGGAACGATGAATACAGCTGACCGCTCTATTGCTCTTTTGGATACCGCTTTGCGTCGTCGGTTTAGCTTCAAAGAAATGATGCCACTCTATGATATTGAACCTCTTGATAGGGAAGTTGACGACGTCCACCTTGGCAATTTCTTGAAAGCTATAAATGCCCGTATTGAATGGATGTTCGATCGGGACCATCAAATCGGACACAGCTTTCTTACAAACGTAATAACTTTAGACGATCTGGA
>JALZUP010000021.1 GCA_023301505.1 Robiginitomaculum sp. | reverse complement strand
CCGCATTCAACTTGTCTTGATTGTTTGTCGACTCTAAAAATTCTTTGAAATTCATTCTTGTTCTCCTAAATAATTATATTAAAACAGTTGGACCACCACAATTCTTGAAATATAATGATCACCCAAATTGAAACCAGCATCTTCCGCTGAAACTTAACCCAATCACAGAAATGCGACATAATTGCGAACATGGAGAACCCTATAAAAATAGATAAGGTCAAGTTCAGTATTGTCCAGAAGACTAACACAAAAGGTATTTCCATGTTTGTATTCTCCTAACTAATTACTATTAAACCTGAATAGAAAACCCACCAAGCTACTTGAAGTATTGCCACGGCAGTTAATGCTATTTTTAGTGAACTGCGTATGTCTTCATCAGGCCACGTACACATTAGCGTGAACATAAATACGGTTCCCCCTAACATGATTGAGGCCATGAGACTCTCTACAACTTCTTGTAGAAAAACTAAAGGTATTTCAACCATCACTACCTCCGAAACTGTAGCATTCTAAAATAACGTATTCAGCCATGTCGTTCCAATCTTTGGCGAATTCGATTGCTTCTTCTTTGGTATCGAACACTGTTGCGTAACTCCATACATCTTCATAGTTGTCAGATACGGCAAAGCTCAACATACTGTCCCTGTTGATCGTGTTAGTTCGTATTTGACATAATCTGTATTTCATTATTGTTTTCACTTTACACCAACCTCACTCACGAAAGATTCTCCTACTGACGAGCCCAACCACTGAATAATAGTTGCTGCTATTTTTCGATCCCGGTCAGTGACTTCACCTACTACGGATTTACCTCCAGAAGTAAGTAACTTATTTAGGAAATCTGTGTTCTTGTGTAACTCTATCCAAGCATTAGAGTAGTCGATTTCTTTTTGGTTAGTTTGAGTGAGCCGTTTAGTAAAATAACCTGAATGTTCACTGATTGTCATTGTCCTGCCTTTAGTAGTTCAAGGATTTCTTCTAAGGTTTGCCGCCGATTTTGGCTCTCTGTGGAAACTTTATTGCTCTCCCTCGTCAATACGTATCTTTCGTAACAGTCTCTCGTACTTGATTCTGGATAGACTGTTAGCGTTGTGTCATTAAAAGTAAACTCTACGTTAGTGTTTTCTTTCTTGGCGAGTTTTATTGCCTTTTCAATTACGCGGTCGATCCGGTCACCTGCCTCCACTTCATAGACTGTCATTTTGAGTCTCCGTTAGTTAATTTATTATCCTAAGATAAAACCGCTAACCCCTTGCGAGATTAACGGTAATTCTTGATTATTTTTCAGATTCCCACTTAAACCAGTGTTCTTTAGCCCAGCCCATTGTAGGATCGTAGTCATGGGCTTCGCGATCTACAAGCCATTTCTTCTTAAATAGATAACCTTTATCTATTGTTCCGTTTGAGTTAGTTCTAGTAGCGTGATATGCTAGTGTTAGTGAGCCGTCTTTCTGAAATCCGCCGCCAGCGTTACCTTCTATTGTAATACCTTGCTTAGGAGCCTCTTGGTCCTTATTGAAACTAATCATTCCAATCCGTTCCTAGTAATTTAGTACCGTTTTCTTCTACTTGAAACCATAAATCACTAGCCCCTAGTCCTCTCATGGCTTTTTCGTAAATATCTTTCATGGCTTTTTCTCTAGTCTCGGGACTGTCTTTGTCGCATTTCGCCCAAATAGAGATTACACGTAACGCTGATTTCATTTGCTCGAACTGCTCGGATTCTTCTTTAGTCATCTCTATTCCTCCATTATTAGGACTTTAACAACTTGACCGTAGGTAAGTACTCGCTCCCATTCCTCGTCTTGGTTATAGCGTTCTGGGTAGTCAAACTGCCACCCCATCGATTCCCTCAAATAACGATCTCGAACTAGTTCTGGGGTTTCTGCAATAGACTCCAAATCGAGCCCATGCTGGTCGTTACTTTTGTAGGCGTAACCTTTTTACCGTTCATAGCGTCTCCTAACTAAAGTCCCAACCATCCGGTAGTGTATTAACCCAAGGATCTACGTATTGTAAATGTCCGTTTTCATCAGTACAACGGTTTCGGCCCAGCAACTCGTTTACAAGAGGGATAAAGGATTCCAGTGTCATTGCCATCACAACAGATTGATCACTAGTGTCGGCGTAGCAATTAGAATTACTATTGAAGGTATTGATCAAATCATCTTTATCTACTGATCCTTGCGGAAGATATAATCTATCTTCTCGATTAGGCAATTGTTTGCCCTTGATTTTACTAGGTTGTTGCTTAGCCGTCAAGTCTAAAGAGTTCGCCTGCTCTTGCGTTAAATCTTGACCTTCCTGAAACTCTCGAATAATGCTCAGTACTTCTCGCACTTCAGCAATACTCGGCGTGCTACATTGATTGTCCATCGAATGTTCGTGATCCTCAAAACTTCCTGAGAACATAACAGTATTGAACCTACCTTCATATCCTTCTAGTAAGTAATACGAACTGTATCCATGAATTTCCCCGCCAATTACTTTGGCTTCTGTTCCCGGAACCAGTCCTACTGCGTCTGCTTCTTCTTTTTGGTAATCATATCCGCCTTTTAGTTTTCTTACTACTGTACTCAT
>JALZUP010000020.1 GCA_023301505.1 Robiginitomaculum sp. | reverse complement strand
TTTAACATCTAGGTGAGCTTTAACATCTAGGCCGTTTTAAGCTGATTTGATACTCATTTTTAGATATTGCTCTCCAGATGTTCTTTGGCCGCGTCTTGATGATCTATAGGTGCCATCCCTGATGGCGATTGCACTGGGCGGAAAATGGGCCTATGCCAATGGCTATGAGTAAGCTTCTTCTTATTGGTCTTGGCGGCGGGTTTGGCGCGATTGGGCGCTATCTTTTAGGCCGGTTTATAACGCGCCTGACGGGGGCAGCTTTTCCGTGGGGGACGCTAGCGGCAAATGTGCTGGGCGGTCTGCTTATGGGGATTTTGGTAGGCTGGCTGGCGGCGCGGCTAAGCGGGGGCGCAGAGAATTTACGTCTAGCGCTGGGCGTTGGGCTTTTAGGCGGATTTACCACCTTTAGCTCTTTTTCACTCGAAGCGCTGCGCCTGATTGAAACCAAAGCTTACGGCGCGGCGGCGGGATATATTAGCGCGTCGGTTATTTTGTCGATTTTTGCGGTGTTTATAGGGCTACTCATTGCGCGCCGCCTCTTTGCCCTATAAGAGCCGCCCTTATGAGCCGCGTTCAACATATTACAGTTCCCGAAAGTGACGAGGGGTCGCGTCTTGACCGCTGGTTCAAGCGCCTTTTCCCGCATATCCCGCATGGGCGCGTTGAGAAAATATTGCGCAAGGGAGAGCTGCGTGTGGATGGCAAGCGCGCCAAAGGAAATCTGCGCCTAGAGGCGGGCCAAAGCGTGCGCGTTCCGCCTTTGCCTGACCCGTCCGAGATTAAAAAAACCGCGCCTGTTAACGCCGATGATGTCGCCTTTATGCGCGGATTAATTATCCATGAGAGCGAAGATTTTTACGCGCTAAATAAGCCCGCGGGTCTTGCCGTTCAGGGCGGGACAAAAACCACGCGCCATATTGATGGGCTTTTGCCAGCTTTGGGCGAGGGGTGCCGCCTTGTTCACCGTCTTGACCGCGATACGTCGGGCGTCTTGTTGATTGCTAAAAATGCCGCCGCGGCGGCGCGTTTGGGCAAAGCGTTCGCACACCGCAAAGCCGAGAAGATTTATTGGGGCGTGAGCAATGGCGTACCTCATCCCAAAGAGGGCGAGATTAAAGGCTATATCGCCAAAGGACAGCTAGATAACCGCTTTGGCAAAATCAATGAAGGCAAAGAGCTTATGGTGGCTGTGCGCCACGGCGCGCCAAATGCTAAATATGCTAAAACGCTTTACCGCGTGGTCACGGCGTCTGGCAAACGCGCCGCTTGGGTGGTGATGCAGCCTCTAACAGGGCGCACCCATCAATTGCGTTTGCATATGCAGCTTTTGGGAAGCCCCTTAGTGGGCGATCCGCGCTATATGACGGATAGGGACTCGCCCGGCGGACTTGATGAGCGCCTACATCTACATGCGCGCTCGCTAACCTTGCCTCAGGAAAATAATAAAGAGCTTTATCTGGAAGCGCCCTTGCCTGAACATTTTGTTCGCGCCTTTGACCGCTTAGGCTTTGATGCTAAAATGCCAATCGCGCCGCTAGACGAGGAGCCATAAGTGAGCGTCACGCCTTTTGCCATATTCGATGTAGATGGGACATTGATTGATAGCCGTTATGTTATCAATACGGCCATGGCCCGTGCCTTTCAGGCCCAAGGACTAACCGCTCCTGATTATGAGCAAACACGGCGTGTTGTTGGCTTATCTTTGGTAGAAGCGATTGACTTTTTAGCCCCGCGCGAGACCACGCCAGATATTTTGGGCCAGCTTGTTGAGGGCTATAAACAAGAATTTGTGCGCCTGCGTAAAAGCGATGGAAATTTTGAAAAGCCCTATGATGGCATCATTGCTATGTTGACGCAGCTCAAGACAGATGGCTGGAAGCTGGGTATTGCGACAGGAAAATCGCGGCGCGGTCTGAATGCTATGCTCTCACATCAAAATTGGGAGTCTTTATTTGATTGCCATTATTGCGCGGATGACGGGCTTGGAAAACCTGACCCTTTTATGATTACTGCAAATTTGACGGCAACGACCACGTCGCCAGAACATGCAGTGATGATCGGAGATACAAGCTTTGATATGCTCATGGCGCGGGCCGCGGGGGTGAGGGCGCTGGGCGTGAATTGGGGGTTCCATAATGAAAAAGAGATTATTGAGGGCGGAGCCAATGGATTTTATCGCAGCGTGCCTGACTTGCAAAATGCGCTGAATGATTTTGCCGCAACTCTGTCCTAAATTGTGTTGATGCTCTCGCCGCAGATGAAACACGCAAATAAGTGAAGCAAAATGAGTAGCAAGAAAAAAGCCAAACGCTTTTATAAAGAGGCAAGTGTTTCAACGCTTGATGACGGCTTCGGGGTTAAGCTTGATAGCCGTAATTTGCGCACGCCCGGCAAGCAGGCTCTTATCATACCGCATCTACATATTGCTCAATTGATTGCCGATGAGTGGAACGCGCAGGGCGAGTATATATTAGCGGAAACCATGGCTGTGACGCGGCTTATAAATGTGGCCATAGAGCGCACGCCCGATAATCGCGATGGGTTAATTTCTGAGGTGGAAAAATATGCGGGGACGGATTTGCTCTGTTACCGCGAGGATAATTTGCGCGTTTTGGCAGAGCGCCAAACTCAGCTCTGGGATCCCGTTTTGGCATGGGCAGAGCGCGCTCATGGGATTATCTTAAAGCCTATTTCAGGTATTGTGCATATGCCCCAAGCGCAGGATAGCCTTAGCAAGGCGGCTGAATTTGCGGAGCAGCAAAATAATATAGATCTGACCCTTTTGGCTCATTTTACGGCCAGCTTTGGCTCGGCCATATTGGCCATTGCTCTCATGGAGGGGTATTTAACGGCCAGCAAAGCGTTAGAGCTGTCGCGTCTTGATGAGCTATATCAGATTGAACTTTGGGGCCAAGATGAAGAAGCCGCCGAACGATCGGATAATATTTCGGCTGAAATATTGGCGCTGGCCTCTATATTAGATAACCCCCAAGATGTGCAGGCGGGGCGCGGACGTGATATTGTTACAAAAATCAATAATGGTAATACGGATTAAATCCGTGCGGGGATATTTAACGAGCTGCGCGCTAGGCTTGGTTTTAATTCTGCTTAGCCCGTCTGCGCGCGCGCAAAATTCCAATATAGTGGATGATATTATCATCTCAGATTACCGCATATTTAGAGGCGATAATGTCCCGACTAACTCCTCTATTGTTGAGCCGAGCTTCGCCGATATTGCGCCCATTCAGACGCTAAACCAAATTGCAGGGGTGAATATTCAGCAAGGCAGCGGGTCTGAATCGCTCACTGCCATTCGCTCTGCGGTTTTGACGGGCGGGGCGGGGGCAGGCTCATTTTATTACGGGGTGAACGGGGTGAGCGTGCGCGCGGCAGGCTTTGGCAATGTAAATGGATTTCTTGATTTGCCCTTTGCTGGAGCAGAGCAGCTTGAAATTTATAAGGGGCCGCACCCGATTTTGCTCGGCTCAAATGCGCTACATGGGGGCATCTTAGCTCTCTTTGATGCAAGATTGCCTGCTGGCTCTCATGTCAATTCTCATGTCAATTCTCAGGCCAATTCTCCCGCCAACTTTAATGAGAGAGCTAATCATCTCTCGGTGAGGGCGGGCTCGGATCAATATCTATCCGCTTCGCTGGGCGGGGTGCTGGCCTCTGAAACGGGGCCATCGCGCTTGGCTGCAAATTTAGAGCTTATCAGTGATGGCGGATTTCGCGCGGATTCTGGATATGACAAGCAGACGGCTTTAATCTCGCATTACGCGCAGGCGCGCGGCTGGGAGATTGATAGCTTTCTCGCCTTCACCAATCTTAATCAGGAGACAGCGGGCTTTGCTCAGGGGGAGGACGCCTTTAGAGACCGTGAAATTGCTCTAGCTAATGATTTTCCCGAAGCTTTTCGTGATGTTAATTCTTTGCTCCTTGGAGCTAAATTCTCGCGTGAATATTCTCTCGCGGGTATAGATCATTTGACTCAAATCGCGCCTTATTTGCGCTCCAATGAGATGGATTTCAGGCTTCATTTTCTGCCCGGTCAGGCGTTAGAACAAAATGAGCATAATAGCGCGGGCGTGACGATAGACCATAGAGTTAAGACATCTGATGCGGAGATTTCCTTTGGAATATTGGCCGATTTTACGCGGGGCAGCTTGTATGAGTTTCAAGAAAATGAAACAGAGTTTAGCTTTATCCAAGGTCTGCATTATGATTTTGACGTCAAAGCGCGTCAGCTTTCCGCCTATATCAATGTGAATGCTGATTTTTCCAAACGGCTGAGCGGGCGCTTTGGTCTGCGCGCGGAAAATATGGATTATGATTATGACAATAATGCCGATAGCGGCATATTTGGCCGTTTTTTACGGCTTGAGGATCGTGAAGATAGTTTCACCTATTTTAGCCCAAGTGCGGATTTAAGCTATGAGATTACGCCGCGCCTTTCGGGATATATACGCGCCGCTATAGGTGCGCGCGCGCCGCAAATAAGCGATCTTTACCGTGTCCAGATCAATCAGGCAGAAGGGCGCGCCGATGTGGAGACTTTAGACTCTGTTGAAATTGGCATGGAAGGCCATTTTAATGCGCGCAGCAGCTGGGCGATTGCGGCATATGGGATGGAAAAAAGGAACCATTTTTTCCGTGATGCAGATGGGTTTAATGTGGTGAATGGGCGCACAGAACACCGCGGCTTTGAAGCCAGCGCAAATTTATATTTAACCGATCATCTCAGCTTAAATTCTAATCTAAGCTTAGAACGTCACACATATGATTTTAACCGTAATGTCGGCAATAGCTCCGAGATTATTACGGCAGGAAACCGCGTAGATACTGCGCCAGATGTCCAAAGCTTTACCGAAATCTCCTATCAACCCAGCCATTGGGGGGTAGGGCTTAGCTGGACGCATCTGGGCGAGTATTTCACAAATGCCGCCAATGACCGAGACTATCCGGGTCACGATATTTTTGGCCTGACGGCTCATTATAATATTTCGGATAATATGTTAGCGCAGCTAAGAGTGGATAATGTGACGGATAAACTTTATGCAGATCGGGCTGATTTTGCATTTGGAAATGAGCGGTTTTTCCCAGGGCGTCCACGCAGTCTTTATTTTGGGCTCTCGCGCTATTTTTAAGGTTAGCGTGTCTTTTTAGAGCCTAATTTGTCTGCGTTAGGGTAATCGTAAGCTTCTTATTCTAAATATATCCCAAATTTATTAGGAGGGGTATAGTGCGCGCAGATTTAAACAGCTTGCTCAACACTATTGAGGCGAACGAGATAATTGCGCCAGAAGACGTTTTATCGCTTCGCCGTATTGTCTTTGATGATAATAAAATTTCTATTGTTGAAGCCGATAAGATATTTGCTTTAAACGACGTGATTTCCCAAAAATGCGCTGAATGGAGCGAGTTTTTCATGGAAGCCATGACCGATTTCGTGGTGCGTCAGAACCTTCCTTTTGGATATGTTGATGAGACCAAAGCGGCGTGGCTTATTCAGCGTATTAGTAAGGACGGCATTGTTGAAACGCTCACTGAGCTAAAAGCTCTGGTCAATATTTTGAAAACGGCGAAGGATTCACCAGATCAGCTCGTAGCTTTCGCTCTTGAACAGATTAAGGCGGCTGTTTTACACGGCGACGGCGTGATTGGGCGTGGCCGTAGCCTAGAGCTAGGAAAAATTGGCGCGGGCGAAGTCGCTTTGCTCAAAGATGTGCTTTATGCCTGCGGAGGCGATAACCATATTGGCATTACGCGCAATGAGGCCGAAGTCTTATTTGATTTAAATGATGCCTGCTCTGATCAGGATAATGATGATAGTTGGACAGATTTATTTGTTAAGGGCATTACCAATTATCTGATGTTTTTAACCAGCTATGAAACGCCTGACCGCGCAGAAATTTTGCGGCGCGAACAATGGCTGCACTCTGATTCTAGCATGAATTTTGGGAGCTTGAAATTCAAAGATATTGGCGCAGAGATTTTTGGATTCTTTAAGGGGAGCAGTCCAGAGGACACGCAGCTCAGCGAGGACGAAGCTGAGTACCGCGCAGATGTAAATGCGGCAGAGGCGATTGATGCGCAAGAAGCTAAATGGCTAGTTTCGCGCATCGGGACAGATGGCCGTTTCGACAAAAATGAAAAAGCTCTAATGGCCTATCTTGAACAAGAAAGCCCTTATCTTCATGTCAGTTTGCAAAACTTATTGGATCAAACCCGCAACGCGGCATAAATGGTTTTTTCAGAAATAATTATTTCGAAAAACTCTTTAGGGCTTTAAGGGCCAAAATAGGCGTCTTCAAATCCAGGCAACCATTCGCGCGTAACTGTGTCATAGCTGCTAAAGGCACCTGCTAGATCCCATGCGCACCAGCTAAACCCTGCGGCTTCCATAAATTTGCGCCGGGCTTTTATCCAATTTGCGCGCTGATCTGCGGGCACTTGGTCTATCACGCCAAATTCACCGACGAAAATAGGAACATTGCGTTTCACCTGAAAGCTTTGCGCGAGTTGGTAAGTTTGCTCAAGCTCAGCTAAATCCGCTGCGCTGCCCCATCTGCGGCCCTTAGGATAGGGATTATCTGTCCAAGGCGCGCCTTGATGGGTAAATTCATGGGGGCCATAATCGTGAAAAGTGGCGACAATGTTTTTGTCATTTGGCCAAGCAATGTCATCGAGTGTGTCGACAGAATTCCAGTGATTTCCGCCAATGATAAGGGTGCGCTCTGGATTGGTGCGGCGAATGAGCGGAATGACTTTGGAATATAATCTATTCACCTCACCCATAGAGATGGCATTGGTTGGCTCATTTAAAACTTCAAAATAGACATTCTTCGGCGCGCCAGAAAATTCTTGTGCAATCTGTTCCCATAGGGCGAGAAAACGCGCTTCTTCGCGGCGCGGATTTTCAATCAAAGCTTCATAATGATGCACATCAATTATGACATTCAGGCCTAGGCTGCGCGCTTGATTGACGACTTCTTTAACGCGGATCATATGGTAGGGCAAAACGCGATAAGGCGGCTGGCTTTGCATATGATTGTCCCAGCGTATTGGGATGCGCACCGTGTCAAAGCCTGCATCTTTGATCGCGCCCATATCTTCAGCTTGAATTTCATAGCCCCACTCGCCTTCTCGGGGGGCCTCCAATGCATTGCCAAGATTTATGCAGCGGCGCACGTTAAAATCTGGCTGCTCGCCTGCGAGCCTGATACGGGCAGGCAAACGTAGCTGCGGGCCAGTGGGGACGGGCGCGGCTTGAACCGTTGTGAGTTGAGCGGTGCGCTCGCGCTGAAATATTTGTGAAAATTTGAAAGGCTTGCGCGCCCCGT
>JALZUP010000019.1 GCA_023301505.1 Robiginitomaculum sp. | reverse complement strand
ATTGTCGTCGAGTACAAACAACATATAATTACCTGGTATGACAGAACCGGCGTCATTAGGTATGACGGCGAGATTATTATTGCCAGCGGTAACAGTAAAATCGAGTGGTATACGACGCTGTGCGTTGTTCACTGAGTGCGTGACGGCCGAGGCGCGAACGAGTACGAGCGAACTAACAGGTGAGTCAGTTCTTACTGTAATCACGTTACCGTAAGTAGTCGAAGTAGGGGCTGAAAGAATGACGGGTCTCTGTGCAAGATTTCCATCGTTATCGAACAGGTAAGGGGGCGTTAGAATTTCTATATCGGAGTGGTTCCATCGACAGGTACCGCAGAGCCCGCCACCACCAGCCAGAACTCTGCCATCCTGGGTGAGCAGTGCAATACTGTGGTAAGTTCTGGCCACTTGCATAGCTTCAAGTTCTCTAAATGTCTCCGTCACTGGATTCCATAACTCAGGTCGCATTACTGCTCCGGCATCTGAGAAAATGAGCGGAACCTCCTGTCCTCCGACAACTATTACTTCACCATTCGGAAGCACTACGCTGTTGTGATAGGCCCTGGCTGAAGCCATGCTGCTTACCCTTCGTGCGCTAACATTGCTACCGGATGCGTCAATCACAAAAGCGCTGGCAGTGGCGTCGTCAAGTTCGTAGTTGGGTGCACCACCGACCGTGAGTATTTTGCCAACATCGTACATCACTGCGTTACCATTCATTGCATCGGCATCATCAGCTCTGGTTCCAACAGGAGTTATGGATCCATTGCCACCGACGTCAAGCAAATGCATATTGCGTGATGGGCCAACGTGCAATACCTTGCCGCCTGGAATGCTGTATAGCCACATATGATTATCAGAACGAAAAATTCCGTCTACATCGTCTGTGAGCAATGGGTTAGGTGAAATTCCCGGGAGCACTGACCAGCCGTTATCGGTGTCCCAAATTTCAGCAGTTTTATCGACACAAGAACCCGAGTTGTCGAATTCACCTCGGCACAGACTGCTGAATTTCCAGGAACCGCCGAGGGTCAAAACGCTGCCATCTTGCAACATGGCATTACCTTGGTAGGCACGTGGAATATTCATAGGGTCATCAGCACTCCAGCTATTGGCAGCACTGTCGAAGATACTGGTCTGGCCATCACTGTTACCACCGTTCATCAGAACGCGTCCATCTTCTAGAATATTAGCGCCCATACAGAACATATCGTGAGTGGTTTCGGTTACGAGGTCCAACGAGGATTGACCGGTAATTGGGTCAAAAATCGAAGTATAGGTTTGACCATTATCCTGACTAGATGGCATGTAAGTATCGACCTGATAGGCAGCCCAATGCAGTATTTTACCGTCAGGAAGGTTGGCCGCCGCTACTGGTATAGAGGGTGTCTGAATGACAGGCCCCCATGCGCCGTCACCTGTACTGATGAAAGCTGACGCGATTGCAAAAGATTCGCTTGCTGGCGAAACTTGTATCTCGCCATTGTCATCGACCGCAATTGAACTGATGGTGTAGTCACCGTCAGGAAGTGCTCGCGGGAATTCATAATTCCAGCTGACGCTGTTACCAGACCCTGTTATATCTGCCTGAACCTGGGTGGGTGAACTTTGGAAAGCAACACCATTCCAGTAGTAGCCAAGGTCGTCATCTCTTATAGTGAGGTTGACCTGTACAACTGCTGCGTCATCGTCCGCTGAGCCCCTTAGATTGGAGATTGAATGAACAGTCTCTGCGACTTGATCCGGTTCCGACTCCGGTGGCTCGGCGTACGCAAAGTTAATAGAACAAATCACCAGTACTGCAAATATTCCGCGTATTTTATCCATGCGCTACCGTTTCCATGGTGTGATTCCCTTTTTGGGATCTTGATTTGTACTTTCAAGCGACCCACTGTTGCTGCCACCAATATTGGTGGCACCACCTGCTACTGAGATAGTTTGTAACTAAGGACCACCGAGTCCAATCGAGCATCAGGATTGCTAGAATTTACATCCTATGGTCAAGTTAGCTTAAGCAAAAAATTGTGTCAACACAATGAATATTACAATTCCGGGAGTGTTGACTTAACTTGTTTGCGGAGTAGTATTGTGGCAAAACAGCTTTCCCAGAATTGGAGTATTGCCCTGAAAATAACCGGTTTATTCACTTAAGAGTTGTCAGATAATTTCAGGCGATTTTGAACAAACTTGTGCACCATACGGGTATATTTTCTGATTTGGCATTGACTAAACGCGTAACAAAATTTGTTGCATAGAGAAAGGATCCGTGATGATGCCAGTAAAGTTATTTCAAAGCATGTGCTTGGGCTTTATGCTAATTGCAACTGAAACTAGTTGGGCAGGTAATGCAGCAGTTTGGCTGAAAGAATACTATGACAACCGGGGGGTTTGTGCATCAAACACAACGGTATCCGATATTGTTGTACGAAATAAAGCAATAACAGTGCTGTTGGAGAGTGAAAAAACCTATATTAAAAGAGTGAAAAAAGGTGGAGCACAAATAGCGCAGGATTGGTTAGCCTTACATTGCCCGCTGCCTATGGTTGCATATGGTAAAATACTTAAAGGCAGGGATGTAGTGATTCTTGTGGCTGGCATGGATTCTCTATCTTGTGCCGCATTCGAAGAGAATAGAAACTAGCATTTAAATCTATGAAAAATCTAAGGGATCACCCATTAGACTTTCTCTGTAAAGATTCCTAAAAAATATTGTCCCAAATAAATGAGCAGTAGTAGTAACAACGCAATAAAACTGTCCACGTACTGTATTCTCGCCTGTGGTTATCGCAACACTGTCACGTAACATATTTTAAACGAGACTCATTCGTTTTCGCAGTAGATCTCTCAGCCCCTTGGACTCGACAGGGCAAATGTAGCCCGTTGGTAAAATATTGAGCCGCATAAGATGAGCTAGAAAAAACGCATCGTAGCGATCGTCAGCCCTTTTTAATCCGCTGTATTGAACCACCTTTGTTGTGTTCACCAGTCGCACATCAAATACTGCTTCAATTAACGCATCTGATAGCCAGTACCAATTGAATTGTTGATTCAATAGCCACAGGAACTAATTTATCCCTGTACTCCGAAAGTGCAGCAATAAGAAGTCAGCTGTCGTTTGCCAATTTACGTTCAACGAGCTTTTTATCGTTGTCATCTATCACGCACACATAATGATTATTTGAATGTAAGTCGATTCCGCAATAGTATTGCATTTTAGTCTCCGAGCATGTGTTGGTTGAACTCAAATGTTAGCCGATAATTCGTTATCGGCAACGGAGGCTGTTCAGGTCCCGTCTAGATGATTATCAAATCTTGACATAG
>JALZUP010000018.1 GCA_023301505.1 Robiginitomaculum sp. | reverse complement strand
TTTGCGCGGTGTTGTGAAGGTGCTATTATAGCCCAAAGATGTTCCCTTTGGATGTAAGCGGTTTTGTAAAATAGGTGCGGCGAGGGTGACAACAGGGCGGGTGACCTCTTGGGCGGGTTTATCTGTCGCTTGCAGGCCATACAGAGCAGCGCCGGGGCGCACTATATTAAAGTGATAATCACGGCCCAAATAAATGCCCGCCGAATTAGCAAGGCTAAGCGCTGTGGGTGGCAAGCTCGTTGCTAGCTTTTTAAAGGCCGCGAGCTGTTTGCCATTCATCGGATGGTTGGCATTAGGCGCGCAGGCGAGATGGCTCATGAGCAGGTCTATATCCAGCTTTTTTTGCAAGACTTCATTGCTTGCAAGCTGCGTAATTTCATCGGCGCTAAAGCCAAGGCGGTTCATTCCTGTATCAATATGAATTGCGCTGCGCGGTTGAAATTCATGTTTGCCAATATGGGCGAGCCATAATTTGACCTGCTCCATAGAATTTAAAACAGGCTTGAGTTTGGAGCCGAAAAAGAGCGGCATCTCTGCTTCTGATGGCCCGTTAAAGACATATATAGAGGGTGTCTTTCCGACAATTTCTCGAAGCAATCGGCCTTCACTGGGATTGGCCACGAAAAAGACGCGGCAGCCTAATCCATAATAGGCTTTGGCAATGGGGCCCATGCCAAGACCATAAGCGTTGGCTTTAACGCAGGCGCCCAAAGTGGCAGGGCGTTTACCCGTTTTGGCGAGCAGGGTTTCAAGGGCGCGGTAATTAGATTTTACCGCTCCCATATCCACGCGCAAAACAGGGCGGCCTGTTGTTTTAGGAGCGTGGACTTCATCTCTTTCCTGCGAAACGCCGCGGGCTTGTGCCGTGCCACGGGCTTGTGATGCGCCGCGTCTTTGGAAGGCAGGCGAGGTTTTTTTGCCCGCGGAGGTGAAAGATTTACGCGCTTTTGAAAAGCTACGGTCGCTATCTGAATGGTCAGTCATAAGGCCGCTATAGCCTAATGCTGCATCCCATCAAAGCGATCATCTTGCGCTAAATTGCTAAATTTAGTGAGTTCAGCCGTAAAGGCCAATTTAATTGTGCCAATTGGGCCGTGACGCTGCTTGCCAATGATGACTTCGGCCTTGGCGTGCAGCTCTTCCATATCTTGTTGCCATTGGTGATGCTCTTCTGTGCCTTCGCGCGGTTCTTGGCGAGACAGATAATATTCCTCGCGAAAAACAAACATAACAACATCGGCGTCTTGCTCAATAGAACCAGATTCGCGAAGGTCAGAGAGCTGCGGACGCTTATCATCGCGCTGCTCAACCTGACGTGAGAGCTGGGCAAGGGCGAGGACTGGCACATCCAGTTCCTTGGCCAGTGCCTTAAGCCCCATAGTGATTTTGGTGATTTCCTGCACCCGGTTATCATTGGCCTTCATCATGGCTCCGCCTGTTAAAAGCTGCAGATAGTCAACCACAATGAGGTCAAGCCCTTGCGTGCGCTTTAGGCGGCGAGAGCGGGCGACTAGCGCGCCAATGGAGAGGCCACCTGTATCATCAATAAAGAGCGGGATTTGCTGAATTTCGGAGGCGGCATCACGGACATGGTCAAATTGCTCAGGCGTGATTTCGCCGCGCCGAATTTTATTGGATGGCACGCCGCTTTGCTCAGCAATCAAACGGGTGGCAAGCTGATCTGAAGACATTTCAAGGCTGAAAAAGGCGACCACGCCGCCATCAACCGTTTTCTCAATGCCGCGCTCATCTAAGCCCGTCTTATGCTGCTTGGCGACGTTAAAGGCGATATTGGCCGCAAGAGCGGTTTTGCCCATAGAGGGACGTCCTGCAAGGATAATCAAATCCGATTGATGCAGCCCGCCCAATTGGCGATCAAGATCAATCAAGCCGGTTGAAATGCCAGACAGGCCGCCATCGCGGTCATAGGCAGCGGCGGCGCTTTCAATGGATTTGAGGACGGCGGTTTCAAAACTATCAAAGCCGCCTTGGCTGCCGCCTGTTTCTGCCAAGTCAAATAATTTGCGCTCGGCGGCTTCAATTTGCTCTTCGGCTGTGGCTTCGGTTTCGGCGTTTTCAGCGAACATTTTAATCTCATCGCCGACACGAATGAGTTGACGGCGAATGGCCAGATCAAAAATAAGCTGCGCATAGGAGGGGGCCGCCGCGCCAGAGGGCGCGTTGTGGAGCAGGAAGGATAGATATTCCACGCCGCCAATTTCGGCGAGGCCTTCATCTTGCTCAAATCGGTTTTTGAGCACAACGGCATCGGCAAGCGCGCCGCGCTGTATGAGTGTTGCGAGCACCTCATAAATGCGTTGGTGAACGGGATCATAAAAATGTTCTGGCCGCAGGAAATCACCAAGACGGTTATAGACTTCATTATCAAACAAGATCGCGCCCAGCAGCGCCTGTTCAGCGTCAATATTATGAGGCGTGACTTCGGGGGCATCATCAAGCCCAAGGTCGATCTCATAGCCGAGGCTAGATACACCCTCGGGACTGAGGTCAAGGTCTGTTTCAATTTGGCTAGCCATGGGAAGGTTAAATCACAACTGCAGCTTAGAATCAAAGTTAAGTAGGCCTAGTCAGTTCTAAACCCAAGCTGTGAGCTGGAACATGGCTTTTCTATTCACAGAAACTCGACTTTGCGAAGGGGCATGTGGATAAAATGAAATTTAACAGGGAAGCAGCTAGCTCTGTGCGGCGCTGATTTTGTAAAACCACCCCAATAAAAACCCGCCGCGCTATGAATAGCGGGCGGGTTTGAAAACTTTGCTTATACAGCGCCGAGACGATTACTCTTCGTCAGATGACGCCTGTCGTTCGCTTTCTGGAGCAAAATCCTCTTCAAACATTTCTGACGCGATTTCTGCGCGCTCAGCATTTGCTTCTTCAGCTTGACCACGGTCTTCATCCATTTGTGTTTGGATGACATCTTCACCTGCTGCCTGACGTGCGGCTTCTTCTTCCGTACGAGCAATGTTGACAGTCACAGTGATTGTAACTTCAGGGTGAAGCTTGATTTTAACATCTGTCAAACCCAAGGCTTTGAGAGGTTGCTCAAGAACAACCATACGGCGTTCTACAGGGTTGCCAATGATCTCAGCCACATCGCGGCCAGTCACAGAGCCATAAAGCTGACCTGTTTCACCTGCATTGCGGATGATGATATATGATTTACCATCCACATCAGCGCCAGCTTCGCTCGCCTTGGCGGCTTGCTCGGCATTGCGGGCTTCGAGGACTTCACGTTCAGCTTCAAAGCGGGCCAGATTGGCCGGCGTTGCGCGTAGAGCTTTTTCATTTGGCAGCAAGAAGTTGCGACCAAAGCCTGGCTTAACGCTAACAACGTCACCCATTTTGCCTAATTTATCGACACGTTCTAGAAGAACTACTTTCATGACGACCTCCTAGTTACCAGCATATGGGATGAGAGCAAGAAAACGCGCGCGCTTAATTGCCTTAGCCAAAACGCGCTGTTTCTTGTGAGAGACAGCTGAGATGCGTGATGGCACGATTTTGCCTTTTTCAGACATATAACGCAGAAGCGTTTTAGGATCTTTATAATCGATCTTTTTGCCATTCTCGCCAGAGAAAGGACAAACCTTGCGGCGACGGCGAAATGGCTGACGCGATGGTAGGTTTTCGATTTTAATATCAGATTTTTTAGCCATGATTAATCTCTCCGCTCACGTTTTTTACGTTCTTCGCGTTTAATTAGAATAGGTGACTGTTCCTCGCTGTGCTCGTCAACGCGGATTGTCAAATAACGCAAAATGTCATCATTAATACGGTGACGGCGTTCAACTTCGTGAATCGCGCTTGCTGGGGCGTCAATTTGAACAAGACTATAATGTGCCTTACGGTTCTTTTTAACGCGGTAAGCTAGATTGCGTAGACCCCAATATTCGGTTTTGCCAAGGCTTCCGCCGAGTTCTTCGAATGTTTTTCCGAGGGTGGTGATCATCTCTTCAACTTGCGCAGAAGATAGATCAGGACGTGACATAATCACGTGTTCATAGAGTGCCATAATGGGCCCTTCATTAAGACCGCGGCGCTAAGCTGGCGAAGGGGCCAACTTTGCGATGGTTCCTAGGTGGATAACACCCCATGGTGTCAGGGCCAAATAGGACCGCAATCGGTAAGGCGCGCAAAATACACAGGCAGGGCGTATAATCAAGCGCTATTTGTGCAAATGAGGCGCCATTTGATTGTTTTTAAGCGCTATAGTGAGGGTTTGCCTAAAAGGTCAATTTCGTGGAAACGGTTGAGAGCTTCATCGCTTGATTGATTACTATTTGCAGAAGGGACCACAGACGGGCTTGTTGGCGCGGCGGCGGTCTCTAAATCATCAAATTGGCGATCAAATTCGGCCATATTCGGGGAAGATGAGCTCGTTTTTTCTGTTTCGGGTGAAGATTTATCTGAAGAAGCCTCAATTTTCTCTTCGCGAGCTTGGCGCTCTGCGCGTCTGCGGGCGCGGCTTTCTAGGGGCTCTTGAACGGCAGGCACCGCAGAGCTAGCGGGGGCAGGGCTAGCGGATATAGGCCTAATCACATCATCGATGAGCGAGCTGACCGTTTTGTTAAGGTTTTGAGAGGTGTTAATGGAGCTACTAGGCGAGGCTAATGATGTCGCCGCGCTCACAGGTGTGGCTGTTATGGCCATATATTTTTTCAATTTTTCAGACTGAGCCGAATTTACGCGGCGCAATTGATCTATTTCGGCCTGCAAAGTAATTATTTTGCTGTTTGAGGATTCGGCCGTTTCTTTGGCTCTTTGCTCACTATTATGGAGAGCTTCGAGCGTTTTCTTCTGATCTTCAATATGGGACATTAAATTCTTACGTCCGCGATTGCTGGCCTCATATTGGGCGCGCAATTCAGTCGTTTCTTGACGGCTATGCTCTACAACATCTTCTTTGATACGGATTTCAGTCTGCAAATCGGCGAGTTTTGCACGGAGGCTGTTAAGTTCCGTGGTGTGATTCTGTGATGAGCTGTCAAATTTCTGTTTGAAGACTTTTACATCGGCTAAAACTTGTTCCATTTCAGCTTTGAGAGAGACATTATGCTCTTCAGTTGCCCTGTGCAGGCTGCGTGTTTGAGCGAGCATGCGCTCTAGCTCTATTTTTTCAGCGGCAAGGCCCTCTAGTCGTCCAGCGCCATCCAAATAGCGTTTTTCAAGCTCAAGCTTCTCAGATAAGGCAACGGAAAGCTCACTCGACAAGCTTAAGTTTTTAGCCGATAGCTTTTCATGTGACTGACGATCAATATCTAGCTCATTGCGAATAGTGCGGTTTGAATTTGTCAGCCCCGCAATTTCAACTTCGGTGTCCGATAGCTTGCGCTCTAAGGTGTCGCGCTCTGTTTCTAATTTTGTGAGTGATAATTGAGCATTTTCCAAAGATTGACGGGCATCTACATAGCGCGTTTCATAAGTTTCGGCTTTTGCTTTGAAGCTTTCCGCGCGTAGGGCTTCATCATTGGCGCGCTTGCTGGCGTCATCAAGCTCTTCTTTGAGCCGCGCATTTTCAGGCTCTAAAAGCTCTAGGGCAGATAGATTGGCTTCTGTTTCATAAGCATAGCTGATGAGATTATTAATGCGCTTGAGAGATTGCGCGTAAAATTGTTCGCCGCTTGACATGTCGTCATTGAGTTGAGCCAAATCGGTGCGGATATTGGATAAGTTACTTGTTCGGCGTGTAGGGCCAAGCTCCCGAGGGGCAGATGTATCAGCTATGTGGGTTTGTTTGCTGGCAGTAGCTTGATTACTATTTTGCTCATGTAGCGATTTCATGCTGTCGGGCTCCGTTGTGGGTATGTGCTGTGTGGGGCTGTGCTGGGCGGGGCTGTGTTTTGCAGGAGAGGCTAGGGGAGCGGCTTTGTCCTGTGTTTTTTCGGGCTTCTCTCTGCTTTTTGTATCTGCGCTTATCGTATCTGTGCTTTTCGTAGAATCACGCTCTTTAGAATTGAGTTCTGAGGAAACAGATTTAGGGGAATCAGTTTCTGCATTTGCGGATTTGTCTTGTTCGGAAGTAGCGCCCAGTACAATCTGAGGCTTAAAGCCTGTTTGAGGTGGCTTGGTGCCTAAAATATCATCTAGCGCCGTGCTTGGCCCTGATTCTGATGAGTTCATAAAGGCTTTTAATTTTGTGAGCGGGCTCATCCCTTTATCCCCTTGTTACATTCTTACCCCCACACAGTAACATATATGAAATGTTAAGCTTAATTTTTAGTTAGCGTAGCGGTGTTTTCAAACATTATGACGCGAAAGAGGGTGAGCTGTGGTAAAATTGCGCCGCTGTTTAATAGGAGGCAACTAAACTCTGGTCTTTTTTTTCGGCAACGCTTATTAGGCCCCTTCCAATGATTGCGTCTTGCATGAAAATTGGGCATGCATGTTGGGCATGCATGAAAGCAGGACTTGCAAACAGCTTATAAAAAAGGGTTTAAATATGTTGGCGTTTATATTTCCAGGGCAAGGCAGTCAAAATGTTGGGATGGGCACAGAGCTTGCGGCGGCTTTTCCATCCGCTAAGGCTGTTTTTGAGCAAGTCGATGATGCCCTTGAGCAAAATTTATTTGCGCTTATGGGAAATGGCCCGATTGAAGAGCTTACTCTAACGGAAAATACCCAGCCCGCTTTGATGGCGGCCTCTATGGCGGCTATGGCGGCGCTCAAGGCCGAGTTTGGCGTTGATATTAGCGCCGCAAAATTTGCGGCAGGCCATTCTCTTGGGGAGTATTCAGCTCTTTGCGCGGCAGGCGTCATGACTTTGCCTGATACGGCGCGCCTTTTGAAATTGCGCGGGCAATCCATGCAAAAGGCGGCTGCGCCCGGCGTGGGGGCGATGGCTGCGCTGCTTGGCGCCAGCCTTGAAGACGCGCAGGCCGCGTGTGAGGCAGGGTCTGCTAAGGGGCTATGCCAAATTGCGAATGATAATGCCACGGGCCAGATTGTGCTGTCAGGCGAGACGGCAGCTGTTGAGCTCGCGGCGCAATATGCGCAAGAAAATGGCGTGAAGCGGGCCATGATGTTGCAAGTCTCTGCTCCGTTTCATTGTGATTTGATGCAGCCAGCAGCTCGCGCGATGGAAGAGGCTTTGGCGAATACGCAAATGAATGCGCCGCTCATTCCAATCGTCAATAATATTCAGGCTGCCCCTGTGAGCGATCCCGATCAATTGCGTAAAGATTTGGTGGCGCAGGTGACGGGCCGTGTGCGCTGGCGTGAATCTGTTGAATGGATGGCGGCTGAGCAGGGCGGCGGCATCACCCAATTTGCAGAGCCGGGGACAGGCAAGGTTTTGACTGCTATGCTACGCCGAATCGTCAAAGGCGTTGATGGCACAACGCTTGATACGCCAGAAAAGCTCGAAAACTTTGCGAAAGCGCTAACGGCTTAAATATTAGACTTAAGGGATATATATGTTTGATCTAACGGGAAAACGCGCACTTATTACGGGCGCAACAGGCGGGCTGGGCAGTCAGATTGCTCGGCTTATGCATGCCCAAGGATGTAGTGTGGCTTTATCGGGCACGCGCGCGGAAAAGCTAGAAAGCCTTGCGGCGGAGCTGGGCGAGCGGGCTTTCGTGACGCCTTGTAATTTATCAGATGGCGAGGCGGTTGATGCCTTGCCAAAACAAGCGGCTGAGGCTTTGGGCGGGGGCGTTGATATTCTTGTGTCAAATGCGGGCCTCACACGTGATGGTTTGCTCATGCGTATGAAGCAGGATGATTGGGATCTTGTGCAGCGCGTTAATCTTGAAGCTTATTTTCGTCTCTCCAAGGCTTGCCTGCGCGGTATGATGAAGGCGCGTTGGGGGCGAATCATTGGCATTACATCTATCGTCGGTGTGACTGGTAATCCGGGCCAAACAAATTATGCGGCATCTAAGGCGGGCATGATTGGTTTTACTAAATCCTTGGCGCAAGAAGTGGCTGCGCGCGGGGTAAGTGCCAATTGTATTGCCCCAGGGTTTATTGCCTCGCCTATGACAGATGAGCTCAATGAGGCGCAAAAAGAGGCTATATTGAGCAAAATACCGGCTGCTAACCTTGGAACGGCGGATGATATTGCTGCTGCGGCGCTTTATCTTGCTTCTAACGAAGCTGGCTATGTGACAGGGCAGACTCTGCATGTTAATGGCGGCATGGCGATGATTTAAAAAGGCAAACAAATCGTTTTGGGCGCGATTTTAGTCTGCAATCGTGCTAGCCTATCTAAAATTAGTATGGTAAAGCGCCCGCAAAATATGAATATGAGGCTTGTAATAGAGCCAAATAGTTACAATATCCCCACTGCGATGGCATAGCTGATCGCTCACACATTAAGTAAGGAAGACATTATGTCAGATATTTTAACCCGCGTTAAAAAAATGGTTATCGAACACTTGGACGTTGAAGACGAAAAAGTCACAGAAAACGCCCACTTCATTGATGATCTAGGCGCGGATAGCTTAGACAATGTTGAGCTCGTTATGGCTTTCGAAGAAGAATTCGACAT
>JALZUP010000017.1 GCA_023301505.1 Robiginitomaculum sp. | reverse complement strand
AATAACAGACAACACAAAATCTGGACTGAAATATACTTGAATAGTATCCCTTCTTATTTCATAGGGTTCAAGATTGGATTCGTCAACAACTTTTATGACCTCCTTTCCATCTACAAAAGCAATGATCGTATCTTGGCTTCCACTATCTGCCTTATAATGTCCACTCAAGCGAGGGAAGATACTATCTGTTTGCACGTATTGAAAGTAACCATGGGTAATTTGGCCCTGAAGAGAGATAGGTATTAAGAGTAGATAGAGTAATAGGATTCTTTTCATAGCGCTCTTGTTTTTGGGTATAAGAAATTCAATAGGTCCGACTTATTTTTTCTTCTTCTTATTCGCAGGCAAAGCAGATACATACGTACAAGCCGCCTTTGCAAAAACATCCCACTGATCAACATAGTCAAAAGATAACTGCACCCATCCCTTCATGGGTCTATCTTTTGCAGGGGCAAAAATGCATGCTCCATCTAAGGCCATCGCATCATCATAGGCTTCGTCTTTCAACTTAAAAACCATATCATCTTGAAAGAAGATAGCCAAGGCCTTTCCGTTGGCCGCCTTGATACATTCCTTACCGAACATTTTTCCTGACTTACAATCTCGCAAAGTATTAGCCAGGTGGTCAAATTTTTCTTTTGCTGTCATATCGCAGTACAAAATTTAAACGCCTCCAACATGATAAAACACATACATCCCAACCTATCTTAATGGATTAAATCTATAAAACAAACCTAAAGATGTTCTAGAGGAATTTTCAAATATTGATTCGCCAATAGTAGGTAGCGTTGTTTTTAACTCGATGTCTACATTTTGAATAAACTCATAAGAAATCGATATGCCAATTCCTTTTACTTGATAATTTACCAATTTTTGTTGTTCTGCAGTTGGATTAAGCGTGATAAGATCTAGCTTATTTTCGTCGTCTTCTATCCAACTTCCACCTATTCCAAATCTAATGGTCCTATCATTTTTGAGCTTTTGGTGATATTTAACACCAATGAAAGAACTGTAAATCAACCCTTTGACAGTTCGGATATTACTACCTGCATTAAAACTGTTCCACCAATCTTTTTCTAAGTTAAAAGAAATATTTAAGTCATTAAATAAAATTTCAACCCCCAACCCAGGTGCAATACCAAATGGCTTAATAAAACTCTCACCTGGTAATAGCTCTATATTTATTGGAAAAAATCTTGCGCCAATAATACCATTCACAGTTAAGAAATCTAATGAAGAATATCTTTTATGTATTTTTGACAATCTATGCGTTAGAACTAATCCATAAGATTCAGTGCCTAAAAGTGCACCAAAGTCTGGACTGTAATTTACTTTTGAGCGAAACTCAACATCTATCCATTTAGTAGGAAGGGAAAACAAAATAATTATCCCTTTTCTATTTGTAGTTTGACTACCTTGAAACAAAAAATTGCCATTGTTTTCTCTTTTTCTCCAATAGTGCCCAAGGCCAAATCTAAATCTATTTAAATCATGATAGACAAGAATTTGATCCTCTTCCCATATATTAGCAACAACGCCAATTGCGCCAATAGTATTCAAAGTATTGCCGCCAAAATTTGTAAAATTCTGAACAAAACTTCGTTGATAGCTTAGATTTAAATTATTAAGTTTTTTATAATTGAGACTAACACCTGTCTGGAGGGCTGTTAAAACCTTTGCTGGCCCATACCGATTAGGTCCCACTATTCTATCCGTGGTAATTCTAGTGCCTAAAATATATTCCAATGAAAATTGAGAAGAACCTTCTTTACTAATCCCGAGAAAGAATATAAGGAGAAAAACATTAATGATATTTCGCATATTAATTTTTTACACTAAAACAGTAGCAGGGTAGATTTATCATTACTACTGAATCAATTAATGTTTAGTTTTACTGTGTTCTAATGAAAGCAAATCCGCATTTTTCATTTCTAATTCCTCTAACAGTACCAACAGTTGGAAAAAAAAGATTTAGATCACCACATTCACTGAAATAAAATTCATCCTCATATTTCATTCTTGATGTTATGTTGTGCGTAGACCATCCTGAACAAGTATTTGGGATTAGCTTTTCACTTGCGTACCAGTCTCTCTCATAAGCTGTTACAAATACTTCTCTACTCCTATCAAAATGATTTAATTCCATTTGGTAAGCTAAATTTCCAACTTCAACTACCTCCGAATTATTTATAGTACTTTTAGACCACTTATTGTCTAGAAATTTTCTAAATCCAGTTGGATCTGCAGTTTCAGGCCAATATGTTACAGCAAAAGCACGGATTTCTGAGTCGCCAGTCCTTTCAAATCTGTATCCTTTTTTTATTTGAACTAAAGATAAGTCTATATTAACCTCTGTCATTATTGGACTTTTATGTATCGGTTCATTTTCATCATATTCCACAAGTAGAGGTTCGTCCAGCCGTTGACCGATACCAACAAATATTGACAATTCATTTTTATTTAAAACATCCTCACTGAATAGTGTCGGTTCATTATTTGACCATCCAGGTATTTCATCGCATTCATTTTCTTGTGCACCAATTAAAACATTTATTCTAGAGTAATCATCGCCATCCAATTTCTCAATAAGATACACAACTGGATTATACAATATACCATTGTACGAAAACAAATTAATTAGATAAGTAGCAATATCCCCTTCAGGATCATAGTCCGCTTCACTAGCTGGAAATACATTCGACACAGAAATAGAATTTTTCAATTCTTCGTTAAAAGCCTCCGCAAAATCATTATTTTGACTTAATAGGTCATAAATAGGAACTCCTGACAAATCTGGCTCTAGCAATCTTTCAATTATAATATCTGAATAATCTGACATAACACCATTTATAGCTTTCGAAAAGTGATAAACCATCATATTCATATTATGATTTGAGGTATCTTCATCATCAGATAACAAGCATAATATATCACTAGTACATGCACTTACTCCTGAACAATTAGAACTGACTACAGTACGTTCAGATAATACCGATGAATTTCCATCTTCTTTAAGATTTAAATCCTCATCAGAACAACTGACGGAAATAAAGATTAGAAAAGGTAAGAAAAGGTAAGAAAAGGTAAAATCTTTTTACCATTTAAATAATCCATAATAGTTTTGTTTAATCTTTTTTAAAAAAATTGCTCTACGTCTACCCAAAAAATGACCGTGAGCTTTTCTAAAAGTAGTCCGCATATTTACATAAAAATACTTAACAGAGCAATATATAGTCACTTTGTCAAATAAAATACATATTATTTTATAAATATTGGAATTAATCACCTTTAGTTAAGCCCTATGCTAGAATATGTTGTTGCTTCATTTTGCAAATGGCTTAAGATAATAAGCTAACACATTAAACCTTTTTTATTTAACAACGGTCATTCTTACTAAAGATAAAATCCTGCATTTAAATCAAAAGGCATACCATCGATCTGTTTAAAAATTTCTAAAACCCAAAAAAATTAAAACAAAAAGAGGCTGTATTTTTCAACACAGCCTCTTCATTTATAATATAATATCTAATCAAAAAATTACTTATTCAATGCGCCCTTCAACTTCCTCTTCTTCTTTTTGTTTTTATATTCTTCTCCTTTATGTATGATCGGCGGTGTCTGCTGTGTTTGAGCCATTACTTTAGGATTC
>JALZUP010000016.1 GCA_023301505.1 Robiginitomaculum sp. | reverse complement strand
CGAGAAAAATCATCCTGAATGTTACGTGCTTGTTTTGCTTATTGATGAGCGCCCTGAAGAAGTAACAGATATGCAACGCAGCGTAAAAGGCGAAGTTGTTAGCTCTACATTTGATGAACCTGCTACCCGTCACGTCCAAGTGGCCGAAATGGTCATTCAAAAAGCGAAGCGCCTAACAGAGCATGGCAAAGATGTTGTCATTTTGCTTGATTCTATTACTCGTCTTGGCCGTGCCTATAATACGGTTGTGCCTAGTTCAGGTAAGGTTTTAACGGGCGGGGTGGACGCCAATGCTTTGCAGCGTCCAAAACGCTTTTTTGGCGCCGCGCGCAATATTGAAGAAGGCGGCAGTTTGACCATTATTGCGACAGCTTTGATTGATACGGGCTCGCGGATGGATGAAGTTATCTTTGAAGAATTTAAAGGTACGGGCAATAGCGAAATTGTACTCGACCGAAAAGTAGCCGATAAACGCGTCTTCCCTGCCATTGATGTCACAAAGTCTGGCACGCGGAAAGAAGAGCTCTTAGTCGCGCCCGCTGATCTGCAAAAGACCTATATGCTGCGCCGGATTTTAAATCCGATGGGGACAATGGACGCGATCGAGTTTTTAATTGGCAAGCTTAAAGATACGAAAAGCAATATTGAGTTCTTTGATAGTATGAACTCTTAAGGCTCTGATCTAAGGCCCCATTTATAGATTGCATATTTCTAATTGCATTTTTCTAAGCGGGCCGCGCCTGTCTGGCGCAGCTTGGCTTTATCGCGCGCCTCATTGGCATAATCCGTGACAATGATGCTGAGCGGTGAATAGTCAGCCTCTTTGGCATATTTGGGCGACATCATTCCATAGGCGGAAAATACTCCGCGCTCTTTTAAGGCCCGCGCTAAGCCCTCATCATATGTCTTTGTGCCCAGCCAAGCGAGCAATGATGAGCTGGGCAGCCCTGCCACTTCATAGGCGCGAATATCGCCAATTTTTGATACGGGCGCGGCGATTAAAGCCTGAGGGGATAATTTATGCAGGCGTAGAGCTTGGCTGCGCGTATAGGCAATTAGAATGATATGATCGCCCTGCCCTGCTGCGTTAAAATGGTCGATAATCTGACTTTCATTGGACGAAGATTTAAAATCGATCTCCAAATATAATTGACCCTTTGCGTAATCGGTTAGCTGGTTAAGGCTCATGGGCCTATCGGAGGTGACATTGCCGCGCTTATTGACCAATAGATAATTTTGCGCCTCATCCCAATTGACCGCCGCAACAGTGCCTCGCCCCGTGGAGCTATCATCCCAAACGCCGTCATGGAATAAAATATGTGTTCCGTCCTTTAGTCGCGCCAGATCAATTTCGCCCATGACAAAGCCTTGCTGGCGCAAAGCGGTGAGGCCAGAGGGGCTATTATCGGCCGCCTCTGTTTCGCGAGTGCGCGCGCGGTGCTGGGAAATGATCGGGCCATCTTGGGTGAGGCAGGCAAGCGCCTGTTTAATGGAGGGCCAGCGCGGCTCGCCCTGTTGGTTAGTCGCCGATACAGAGCTATTTTGAACGGCGCTATTAGAGCCTACATCAGGCGCGCGGCAGGCAGGGAGCATTAAGGCGGTTAAACTTAAAGCGAGAATAGTGAGGGGTGAGGCTGTAAATTGCATAGCACGTTTTAAGATGAATGCTTTTCAGTGCAAAGGCTTTTCGCTATGGGGGGGGATAAAATTAGATTTACATAGATAATTATTTAGAAAAAAGACGCTACATGACCTCTGGCTCTGATGACCGAGATACAATTTTTGCTCTAGCAAGCGCGGCAGGCCGTGCCGGCGTGTCCGTCATGCGCCTGTCAGGGCCGCGCACGCGAGATATTGTCAAAACTATGCTCGGCGCAACCCCTCCCCAGCCGCGCCGCGCGAGCCTGCGCTCTGTCATTGATCCTGTGACAGGCGAGCTAATTGATAAAGCCTTAGTGCTGTTTTTTGAAGGCCCTGCCAGCTTTACGGGCGAGGATATGGCGGAGTTTCAAATTCACGGCAGCCCTGCCGTTATTGAGGCCTTAGCGGGCTGTTTTTACGGCTTGGGCTTACGCGAGGCGGAGCGCGGGGAATTTACGCGCCGCGCCTTTGAAAATGGCCGAATGGACTTAACAGAGGCTGAGGGGCTGGCCGATCTGATTGACGCGCAAACCAGCTTGCAAAGACGGCAAGCTTTGCGGCAAATGGGCGGCGGCTTGCGCGATATTTATGAAGGCTGGCGCGAGCAAATTTTGGACGCTCTGGCCGCGATAGAGGGCGAAATAGACTTTCCCGATGAAGAGGATGTGCCAGAAAAGCTAGCCCTGAGGGCGGGCCCTGGCCTTGATAAGCTTGCCAAAGCCTTGGAGCGCGCCCTAGATGAGTCGCAACAGGGCGAAGCTATACGCCACGGGCTAGATATTGCAATAATCGGCGCTCCTAATGCAGGAAAATCAACTATAATCAATAGTTTAGCAAAAAAAGAAGCTGCAATTGTCTCCGAGCAAGCTGGCACAACCCGCGATATAATAGAGGTTGGCCTAACGCTGTCTGGTCTGCCTGTTCGGCTCTCAGATACGGCAGGGCTACGCTTTACAGATGATGAGATTGAAGCTGAGGGCGTTAGGCGCGCTAAGGCCCGCGCCGCTCAGGCTGATCTGCGCATTGCTGTGCTTGATCAATCAAGCGCGCAGGCGCAGGCCGACCTTGAGGCCCTGCTCCCGCTTTTATCTGAGGATGATATAGTTGTTTTAAACAAAGCTGATCGCGGCTCATTTTCAGGTCATGTTTCACGTGAAACATTATCTGTTATATCTATCATTGCCGCGGCTGATAATGGCACGCAAGAGCTGTCAGAGATGCTTAATAAAATTGTCGCAAGCCGCTATATGATGCGCGAGGATGCGGGATTAACGCGCGCGCGCCATCGTGACTGCGCTGAAAGGGCTCTTGGGTCTGTGCGCAGCGCGGGCATGAATTTAACTCTTGCGCCGGAGCTGGCAGGTGAAGATATGCGCCGCGCGCTTCATGCAATTAAAGAACTTGCAGGCGAGGCAGATATTGAAGCCGTGCTTGACCGTATTTTCACGCGGTTTTGTATTGGTAAATAAATATATGTTTCACGTGAAACATATAAACCATATAGGCTCCAATTTAGAGCTGACTTGAGTTTTTTCAGTTGCGAGTCGACAATTGCGCGGCATCTGCTAAATATCGCCGCGAATTAAGAGCTATCGGAGCTGCCCATGTGGGACGTTATCATTATTGGCGGTGGACATGCGGGCTGCGAGGCGGCCAGCGCCTCTGCGCGTTTGGGGGCTAAAACCCTCTTACTGACCCATAAGCTGGGTACAATTGGCGAAATGTCCTGTAATCCTGCTATTGGCGGGTTGGGCAAGGGTCATCTTGTACGCGAAGTGGACGCGCTTGGCGGCGTTATGGGGCGCGTCTCAGATGCATCAGGCATTCAGTTTCGTCTTTTAAACCGCTCTAAAGGCCCGGCTGTGCGCGGGCCGCGTACCCAGTCTGATCGGGGTCTTTATCGCAGCGCCATGCAAAAAGCCCTATTAAATCAAGAGAGCCTCACCATAGAGGCGGCCGCTATTGATGATATAATTCTTAAAGATGGCCAGATTATCGGCGTAAAGAGCCAAGATGGCCGTGAATGGAAGACGGGCCGTGTTGTGCTGACCACGGGAACCTTTTTGCGCGGTATGATCCATATTGGCGAGGAGCGCATTCCCGCAGGGCGTCACGGCGAGGCTCCGGCGTTGGGCCTGTCAGAGCGCCTTTATAGCGCCGGCATTGAAATGGGACGCCTTAAAACAGGCACGCCCGCGCGCATTCGCAAATCCTCTATTGATTGGGACGCGCTTGAGCAACAAGAGGCCGATGCGCGGCCTGTGCCCTTTTCCTTTATGACGGATAAAATCACCGTGCCGCAAATTAGCTGCGCGGTGACACATACAAATGAAGCCACTCATAAGGTGATTTTCGACAACATTGAAAAATCAGCGATTAATAATGGCTCTATTTCTGGCCGAGGGCCGCGCTATTGTCCTTCTATTGAAGATAAGGTGAGCCGTTTTGCGGATAGAAACCAGCATCAAATCTTTTTAGAGCCAGAAGGCCTTCCAGATGGGCCTGATGGGGACACGGTCTATCCTAATGGGATTTCAAGCTCGCTCCCCGTTGATGTGCAAGACGCTTTTCTTAGAACAATCAAGGGCTTAGAAAAAGTCGATGTGCAGCGTTATGGCTATGCTATTGAATATGATTATGTTGATCCACGTGAACTACGCGCCACATTAGAGACAAAATCTATAAGCGGCCTTTATTTGGCGGGACAGATAAATGGAACAACAGGCTATGAAGAGGCCGCCGCCCAAGGCTTGATGGCAGGGTTTAATGCCGCCCTTGCGGCTAGCGGCGCACAGCCTTTCATTTTAGACCGCTCTGAGGCCTATATTGGCGTTCTTATTGACGATCTTATCACCAAGGGCGTCTCTGAGCCTTATCGCATGTTTACCAGCCGCGCTGAATATCGCCTTATGTTGCGCGCTGATAATGCGGATCAACGCCTCACCCCGCGCGGATTGGGCATTGGCGCGATTAGCCCGCAGCGCGCGCAAATGTTTCACGTGAAACAAAAAGCGCTGATAAATGCCAAAGCTTTAGCAAATAAGCTAGAAATGACTCCTAATGGACTTAAGAAAAAGGGGATTCACGTCAATAATGACGGGGTGCGCCGCTCAGTTAATGATCTTTTGGCCTATCCTAATATTTCTATGAGCGATCTTATCCCGATATGGCCCGAACTGGGCGCGCTTGGAAATGATATATGCGAGCAAGTTGAAACAGACGCGCTTTATGCCGGCTATATTGAACGCCAAAAGGCCGATATAGCCGCCTTTCGCCGAGATGAAGGTTTGCGACTGTCGCAAGATTTAGATTATAGCGCTATAGGCGGCATTTCAAATGAAGTGCGCGATAAGCTTATTCGCGCAAAACCAGCCACATTAGGGCAGGCGGGGCGCATTGAAGGTGTTACCCCTGGCGCGCTGACGGCCTTGCTTGCTTTTGTGCGTAAGGCGAGCTAATGGAGCGGATCTATAGTCAATATCACGCTGAGGATTTCGCGCGTGACATGCAGGTTTCACGTGAAACATTAGCAGGGTTCGAGAAATGGTTTCATCTGCTAAGTGGTTGGAATAATTCAATAAATTTAGTTCAAAAAAGCACGATTGAGCAATTTTGGCAGCGTCATGCCCTCGATAGCTATCAGCTTTGCAGTCTTGTGCCTGCGGGGGCGAGTAAATTGCTAGATATGGGAGCAGGAGCGGGTTTTCCGGGGTTGGCTTTGGCGATATATTTAAAATCTGATCCCAAATGGGCGGGCGCGCAAATTGATCTGATTGAAGCAAATGGCAAGAAATGTAGTTTCTTGCGCGCTGTTATTAGAGAGCTGTCCTTGCCTGCTCGCGTCATACAAGAGCGCGCTGAACAGACCGCGCCCGCGCAATATGATGTTATTTGCGCGCGCGCCTTTGCGCCTTTATTGCGCCTTTGCGATTATGCTTTGCCCTTTTGGGGGCCTGATACGATTGGATTATTTCCAAAGGGGCGTAATTATGCGCAGGAAGACGAATTGGCCCGTAAAAGCTATGACTATGAATTAGGGCTTTTAGCGTCCAAAAGTGACGCAGAAGGTCAAATTTTGATTTTAAAGAATTTAAAGGCGCGCGGGCCAGAGGCCGAGGCTAGAGTCTAAGGGTTTGAAGATGACAATAAGATATAAATATAAAGGTTAAAGATGCGGGTTTTAGCAGTCGTAAATCAAAAAGGCGGAGTGGGGAAGACAACCACAACGATTAATCTGGCTGCGGCTTTGACCTTGCTGGGGAAATCGGTTTTGCTGATTGATATTGATCCGCAGGGCAATGCGTCAACGGGGCTGGGCGTGATGCGCGCGGATCGCGGCGTCACTATTTATGATGTGATGGTTGAGGGCGCGCCTTTAAAAGAGGCCATTCATGAAACGCCCGTTGAAAATTTAAATCTGATCCCATCCGAGGTTGATCTATCGGGCGCAGAGCTTGAGCTGGGCAGCCAAGAGGGGCGCACGACGCGCCTTAAAGAGGCCTTGGCGGGTTTGCCAGATAAGCCAGATTATGTGCTGATTGATTGCCCGCCTTCTTTGTCGCTTTTAACGGTTAATGCGCTGGCCGCCGCTAATGCTGTGCTTGTGCCTTTGCAATGTGAATTTTATGCTCTTGAGGGCTTATCACAACTGCTCAAAACGGTGGAGCTGGCCAAGGCAAATATAAATCCAGATTTGATTATCGAGGGGGTGATGTTGACCATGTATGACAAGCGCAACCGTTTGTCTGAGCAAGTTGCCAAAGATGTGCGCACCCATTTGGGCCGCGCCGTGTTTAAAACGATAATTCCGCGAAATGTGCGTATTGCCGAAGCGCCTAGCTTTGGGATGCCTGTGCTAAGCTATGATCGTCATTGCGCAGGCTCTAAGGCCTATATGGATTTGGGCCGAGAACTTCTAAGCCGTCGCCGTAAAAGCTAGGGTGATAGGGCGTAACGAAATGTGGTATAAAGAGATAAGGGTTTGAAATAATGGCGAAAAAGAAAAACCAAAACAAAAGTAAAGCTGCGGCTATATCTAAAGCTAAGGCAAAATCTGCGCCTAAAGCAGCGCCTAAAGCAGCGCCTAAAGCAGCGCCTAAAGTTGCAGAAAAGGCTGCAGAAAAAGCTAAGCCTAAAGCGAAACCAAAGGCTAAGCCCGCGCGCGGTTTAGGACGCGGTTTATCGGCGCTTATGAGCGATGTCGCGCCTGCCGTCATAGAAGAGCCAGCGCCACAAGGTCAAAGCCAAATGGCTCGTAAATCTGGTAATAAGCCAAGCGATGATACGCCCTCAACTGCCGCGCAATCTAGCGCAAAACCTGACGAAATATCAGAGGCGGGCCTTAAAGAGCCCGAGGATAAAACAGGTAGCAAAAGCGCGGCGCAATTTATTCCGATTGACCGTATTTCGCGCAATCCTAATCAGCCGCGCCGCCATTTTGATAGCGCCAAGCTTGACGATCTATCTCGCTCCATAGCTGAGAAGGGGGTGTTGCAACCTATTTTATGCCGTCCTATTTCAGGCAGCTCTAAACATGGCGCGCCGCGGCAAAGCTATCAAATTGTGGCGGGGGAGCGCCGCTGGCAGGCGGCGATTAAGGCAGGCTTGCACCAAATGCCTGTCATGGTGCGCGCCTTATCAGATCGCGAAGTTTTAGAAATTGGCGTGGTTGAAAATGTGCAGCGGGCCAATTTAAACCCGATTGAAGAAGCACGCGCTTATAAAGAACTGGCGGAGCAATTTGACCGCACTCAGGCCGATATTGCTTTAGCGGTGGGAAAATCGCGCAGCTATGTCACCAATATGATGCGGCTTCTAACCCTGCCCAATCGCGCCCAAGATTTTTTAGCGCAAGGCAAATTATCCGCTGGTCATGCGCGCGCCATTATTGCTGCTACGGATCCAGCGGCGCTGGCTGAAATGATCGTGCAAAATAATTTATCTGTGCGCGAGGCGGAAGCCATGATGCGGCGGCTTAAAAAGGGAGAGCCATTGCGCCCGCGCGCCAAGGTTAAAGATGCTGATACGCGCGCGGTGGAAAAATCTCTCTCAGATGCTTTGGGGCTTGCCGTTGATATCAAACATAAAAATCCCTCTGGTCAATTGGTCATTCGCTATAAAACGGCCGAACAGCTAGAAGATTTGATTAAGCGTTTACCCGAAGGCTTTAAATAGACCCGTTTTAATCAGGGCCAAATTTTAACTCAAGCTTGTGCTAATCTTTGGCTTGATGGATGACGCGCTGGGGCAGGGCAATCTCTATGCCCGCCTTGTCTAGCGCGGTTTTTAATTTGATACGAATATCTGAGCCATTGCTTGTCCAGTTTTGCGCCGGTAGCCAGCAGCGCGATGAGAGGGTGATGGCGCTCTCGCCAAAATTTATAACCCAGCATTCTGGCGCGGCGGGTAGCTCTTGCACGGCTTCATGCTCGTTCATGACAGCGAGCAAAATATCGCGTGCCGTCTCAAGATCTGTGTCATATTTTACGCCAATATTGACAGTTAAGCGGCGCTCTATGTGACGGTCAAAATTGGTGAGCCGAGAATTCCACACTGTTGAATTGGGAACATAAATATAAAGGCCTTCGCTATTTTTAAATATAGTGGCGAAGAGGCCAATCTCTTGCACTGTTCCGCTATAATGTGCTGTGTCGACATGTTCGCCGACTTCAAGCGGGCGTAGCACAAGCAACATAACGCCAGAGGCAATATTGGAGAGTGTGTCTTTTAAGGCCAGACCAATGGCCAATCCTGCCGCGCCAAAAATAGCGAGAAGCGAAGCGGCATCTACGCCCAATTTGCGCAAAAAAGCATAAAGGGTCATGGCAATAAAGACATAGAAAAAAGCGCTGGCTAAAGCGGGGCGCAATGTAGCATCGACATGGCTGCCGCCAATTTTTGACTTTCGCAGCCTTTTCCTAATCCAGCGGGCAATGATGAGGCCAGCAAATAAAATTGCAAAAGCGGCTATAAGATTGATGGCAAAAGCGGTGAGCAGGGGAAAGGCCTGTCGTAATTGGAGCCAATTATCTGTTAGCGCGCTCATAAATTCACCCCTATTTGCTGTCTTATTACCATCATAATTATTGGTTTATTGCTGCTTTATCATCTGCATCATCTGCGCGCGGCGATAGTGGCGATAGCGCCTAAAAGGCGGCCTGTTAAGGCTATATCGGGCGAGCCTGCTGTTTTTAGGCGGCGCTCTGCTGTGAGTGATTCATCTAAGATGCGCGAGAGGGCGGGGCGCGACCACAGACGTAATTGGCGCTCAAAATTGCTTTGTTGCATAGAAAAAACGGGCGGGCGTAGCGAGCGCATAGCCTCGCTGGCGCTTTTGCCGTGATCCATCGCGCAGAGCGCTTCATGCAGGCGGGTGAGATGGCGCTGCACGCTGCGCAATATAACGGCAGGGTGTAATTTTCCGCTCATGGCGCGAGAAAAAGCATCATCGCAAAGCTGTCTCTGGCCATTAAAGGCGCTTTGGATAATCTCGTCAATTGAGCCAGCTTGTCCGCCCGCCGCCAGCTTATTTATATCTTCAAGGGTGATGCGCGTCTCTGGCTGTGCGCCGTAGCCCTTATAGAGCGCTAGCTTCTCAATCTCATTAATGGCGAGCACGCGGTCGCCCTCAAGCAGCGGCGCCCAATGAGATAAAGCCTCATTATTAATGGCAATGCCATGCTCTCCAATGGCGGCAAGTTGGTCTTTGATCAGGTTTTCTAGCACGCGGCCAGAGGCTTGATAACAGGGCAGGGCGGCAAAATTTGCGGCGGCTTCAAACGCTTTGCGCACGGCGGAGCGCGGGGTCATATCACCCGCCTCAATGACAAGTTTGGCTGCGCAGCGCGCGGGGTCGGCGTCAAATTGCGCAATTAATTTGCCAATGGCTGCGCCTTGTTTTTCATGATCAAGCCGTAAGCGAATAAGGCGCGCATCCCCTAAAAGAGACATGGCCGCCATTTCATCAGATAGGCGCGCGGGATCAGATGACAGATCATCTGCTGTTAGAACTGTGACAGAAAAAGCATCATTAAGGTCGGGGACAAATTTCGCGCAAATTTGTTTGCTGCGCTGGGTTACAAGCCCGCGGTCGGGGCCAAATAAAAGCGCGCCAAGGCTGGCTTGCGGCGGGGCCGCGCAATATTTATCCGCGCGGTTTCCTGTAAGCTTCACAAGCCGCTCTTAAGATAGCCCGACAATCTTAAGATCAGACGGTCACTGGCCTCGCGGGTGAGATTATCTTCGGCCAGAGTTTGAGCCGCATTTAAGGCGTAAGTGTTACTGGGCGCGGCGAAGGTCGTAATGGCTTGAAGGCTTGTGGCAAACGGCGCTCTTGATGCAGCCGGTGATGTGGCCAGCGATGCAGTTGGTATATTTAATGGCTCTGATGAATTTGCGCTACTCGTTTCGTTTTCGTCTTGTTTGGCGCGCAAGTCAGTCAAAGAAAAATCAATATTAAGACGCAGATCATAGCGGCTATCTATATAGTCTTCGGTCACTCCGACAGATTCGCGCGTAAATTGAGGGCTTAACGTCAGCTCATATCGGGGCGCGCCCACAGGCTCGCCAAGGCGCGTGATTAAGGCTTGGCGCAGTAAACTTTGCGCGCGCAGAGCGCTTTGATCTGTGCGGTGAGTATTGTTAAATTTAATATCTACCGCGCCGTGCAGACCCTGAGCGGCATGGTTTGATTGAAGGTTTGACTGCGTGCTGGGCGCATGTAGCGGGGTAAAGCCGCAGGCCGTTAGGCTGATAAGGCTGGCGGCCGCTATAAGCTTTTTGGCGGTTTTGGAGATGTTAAAATCACTCATCATTTTGCCACTATATTGATAATACGGCCCGGGACAATAATCACTTTGCGAATTGTTGCCTCGCCAATTGTTGCGATAATGCGCGGATCAGCGAGCGCCATTTTCTCAAGCGCGTCTTTGTCAATGTCTTTGGCCACGGATAGCTCGCCGCGTTTTTTGCCATTTACCTGTATGGGCAAGGTGATCTCATCTTCGGTAAGAAGGGCGGGGTCAGCGGCGGGCCAAGGCGTTTGGCACACAAGGGCGAGCTTGCTATTGTCGCCCTTCATATGCGCCCAGCATTCTTCGGACAGATGGGGCATAAAGGGCGCAATCATGCGAATGAGAATACCAAGGCTCTCAGCGCGCGCGGCATCATTTTTCCCATATTTGCGAATGGCATTTGTCAGTTCATAAATCGCGGCAACGGAGGTGTTAAAGCGAAAGGCCTCAATGCCTGCCGTGACGCGCTCTATGACTTTATGAGCAAATTTGCGTAAATTTAGCGCTTCGCCTTCGGCCTGCGCGGCGACAGATAAGGGGCTTTGGTGAGTGTCATCAGCGTAAACAATATCCCAGACCTTGCCCGCAAACCGCCATGCGCCAATGACGCCGCTCTCTGTCCATTCAACATCGCGCTCTGGCGGGCTGTCGGAGAGCACGAACCAGCGCGCTACATCTGCCCCGTAGCCTTGTATAATCTCATTCGGGTCGACAACATTTTTCTTGGATTTCGACATTTTCTCAACCGCGCCAGTGGTGATTATCTGGCCCGTTGAAATTTGCTTGCCCTCATCAATATCGCTGGGCTCCACCCAAGCGCCGTCCTCATTTTTATAGGTCTCATGGGTGACCATGCCTTGGGTAAATAATCCGTCAAAAGGCTCGCCGCTGGGCAAATCTAACAGGCCGCAATCGCGCAGCCCGCGGGTGAAAAACCGCGCATAAAGCAAATGTAAGACGGCATGTTCTACCCCGCCAATATATTGATCTACGGGGAGCCAATTGCTGGCCTCGGTTTTATCAAATGGCTTATCACTTGGCTCGCCATTGCCTGTCCCGCCAGCAAAGCGGGCAAAATACCAAGAGCTATCGGCAAATGTATCTAATGTGTCGGTCTCGCGCCGTGCGGGCTTGCCGCAAGACGGGCAGGGCACATCTTTCCATGTCGCGTGACGCTCTAGCGGATTGCCCGGATTATCGGCGTCAAAGACAACATCATCAGGAAGCTGCACAGGAAGGTCAGCCTCTGGAACGGGCACCGCGCCATTATCCCCGCAAGATGTATCGCTACAATAAATAATCGGAATAGGCGCGCCCCAATAGCGCTGGCGGGAGACGCCCCAATCGCGCAGGCGATATTGAACCGTGCCCGTGCCAAGGCCGAGCTCTTCAATTTTAGCGATGGCGGCGCGAATGGCGGCCTCTTTGCTCAGCCCGTCAAGAAAGGCTGAATTAATAAGTGTGCCTTCGCCCATATAAGCTTCGGGTAAAGCCTCGGTCAAACTCTCATCTGCGCCTTCATTTATATGTGGGCGGATAACGCGCTTAATTGGCAAATCATATTTGGAGGCAAAATCAAAATCGCGCTGATCATGAGCGGGGCAGCCAAAAATTGCTCCCGTGCCATATCCCATTAGGACAAAATTTGCGATCCAGACGGGCAGGCTCTCGTCTGGCTTAAAGGGATGGGCCACGCGCAGACCCGTATCAAAGCCAAGCTTTTCGGCGGTGGCGATGGCTTCTTCGGTCGTGCCAATTTTGGCGCATTCTGCGCGAAAGGCCTGCATTTTGGCATTGTCTTTTGCCAGTGTTTTAATCAGCGGGTGATCGGCAGATAGGGCAACAAAGCTTGCGCCAAATAATGTATCTGGGCGCGTTGTAAACACCTCAATATCAGGGCAGTCATCTTGGCCGTTAAATTTAAACTGCGCGCCTTCGCTGCGGCCAATCCAGTTCTTCTGCATCGTGCGAACCTTCTCAGGCCAGCGCTCTAGGCTGTCTAGGCTATTTGATAGCTCATCGCCATAATGGGTGATTTTGAAAAACCATTGGTCGAGTTCTTTTTGCTCAACGAGCGCGCCGCTGCGCCAGCCTTTGCCGTCAATCACTTGCTCATTGGCCAGCACAGTCATATCGACAGGGTCCCAATTGACTTTGGCTTTTTTGCGGTAAACAAGGCCTTGTTTCATAAAGGCTAAGAAGATGGCTTGCTGTTGTTTATAATAGGCCACATCACAGGTGGCAAATTCACGGCTCCAGTCAAGACCAAAGCCCAGACGCTTCATCGGGCCTTTCATCGCCTCTATATTATCATAGGTCCAGCCCTTGGGGTGAACGCCTTTTTCCATGGCGGCATTTTCTGCGGGCATCCCAAAAGCGTCCCAGCCCATAGGGTGCAAAACGCGGTAGCCGCGCGCGGATTTATAGCGCGCCACCACATCTCCCATGGCATAATTGCGCACATGGCCCATATGGATTTTACCAGATGGATAAGGAAACATTTCTAGCGCGTAAAATTTTGGCTTGGTGCTGTCTTGGGCATTTGCGTCAAAAGCGCGCGCGGCCTTCCAGGCGGCCTGCCATTTCGGCTCAGTTTCGGCCGCGTTATATCTGCTCATGAAACAGCCCTATATATAATGCTTGATGTGATGTAAGTGCGCCGCTATTGCGGCGCGGCTTTAATTTGTTGCGATAAAGAGCTCACGCGCGCGGGTTAAAATCGCATTTTCAATATTGCGAGATGTATCTGCATCAATGGCGGCGTCGCGCCATGCCCCGCCAGAATTTGTCTGCTTGAAAATACTAACCTTAAGCGCGTCGGCGCGAAGCTGTGTGTCCAAAATATAGACGGTGGCTTTAAAGCGCTCTGTTGGCAGTTCTGGATTGGCATACCATTCTGTGATGATCACGCCCCCAAAAGGGTCTTCGCTATCAAGGGGCATGAAATTAAGCGTTTCAAGCGAGGCGCGCCATAAAAATGCGTTTACGCCAAGGCTGGGCCTGCTCTGCACAGATGTGGTGGCGCGCGGCTTGGCTGCATTTGATTGGGACAGAGGATTGACCTTATTGATTGTGCTGCAGCCTGTCATTAAAGCCGCGCCAAATAGGATGGACGCGAGCTGCGTGAAACGTTTTGACATATATGTCTCCAAATCAATCATTTAAGCTATCCCGGTCATTTCTCCTGCCGGGCGAATATTATCAAATCGCTATATAGCATGATGGACGCTTTCGGCTAGGGCTTTCTGGTTAAAGCTTGGTCAGATTTATCGCGCTTTATTGAGCAAAGCCGCGTCTTATATGGCGTGAGGGCCAGTAAATATGCGTTAAAGCCATTTAAGGGCCTATCTTGACGCGTTAACTATTTCTTAGAGGGTTGTTGCCAAAAGGGTTAACGAATCTTAACGGCGCGGCCCATTGCGGTTATTTTTGCGTTTAAAGAGCGAATATAAAGAGCAAAAGAGGCAAGACGCACCCATGTCGATTAATCGCGTAGGCTTAATATTTACCACGAGCTTGCTTGCCTTGGGCGTGGCCGCGCTCGCGCTTGAGCAAAGCGGTCTTTATAATGAGAGCCTTGATGTTTTGGGATATGATAAAACAGCCCCTCAGGCGGTCATGTCTTATGACGCTTTATCTGG
>JALZUP010000015.1 GCA_023301505.1 Robiginitomaculum sp. | reverse complement strand
AATGCGCTCATTTGATGGGATATAGCCCAAAGCTTCATCCATCCAAGCGCGCGAGAGGCGATAGATGGGTTTATGGGGCTTGCCTGCATAAATGACTTTGCCGCCCATTTGCTCATATTTTTGCGCCAGAGCGCCGCCGCAATAGATCATTTTATCTCCGCGTTTGACGCGAATATCGGGATTGGCGCAGACTATGGGAAGATCGCGCGCGAGCGCATCGCTGAGCAGGTCATGATAATCATCAGGCGTTTCATGATCATCTTCAAATAATCCCGTGCAGGTTATAAAGGCGGCTGTGTCTAAATCGCTAAAGCTAAGGTCTAGGCCCGCATAAAGCCGGTCATCACGCTCTGGGCCAATTTTAAAGGCGGGGCCGGGCGCGCGGCGAGATAGCTCATCAATCGTTGCGTCACCTGAAGTGACAATCGCGTCCCACAGATTATCTGGCACACGAATTTGAGCAAATTGCTCTGGGATGGCGATAGAGGGGCGCGGGGAGTTGGAGACCAGTACAACAGCGCCGCGTGTTTCGCGAAATCTGGCAAGCGCTTCGCAGGCGTCAAAAAAGGGCACTTGGCCATTATGCATAACGCCCCAAATATCACAGACTAGCACGTCATAATCATCCGCAATTTGGCCGAGGCCGCCAAGGGCGAGAAAGTCATTTTCTTTAATAGTACTCATGCCACTCGCATAGAAGGCTAGGCGGATAAATGCAATTTCAAAATAGGCTTTCTTGCTTCTGTGTATAAATGAAATGGCTTTAGGATATATTTACGCTTTTCTAACCATAAATCTGACATGGGTGTGTGGATTTGCGTGTGTGTGCATTTGTAGAGGCAAACCTGATGTATAAATGTGGGATACGGCTTTTGGGCCGAGTGTTAGGACTGTGTGGGGTCGCTATGCTTATGGCCTATGCACCTGCTGCTATAGCGCAGACCTCTGGTGAGCTTATTTGGGAAGATCATGGCTATGTTGATGGTCAGGCTATCCCTACGACCACGCAATTTGTCTCTGGCGGGGCCACAACGACTGTCGTGTGGGACGTGGTGAGCGATGGCGGGATTGTTGCCAATAGCGGTGATGATTTTGTGTCTTATGGCGGCTCAACGCGCGGGGGGACATTTGGTAATCTCGAAATGGGATTTAATACTGATCAATTTGACCTAGACGATAATTTCACCACTGACCTGATATTTAACACGGCCTTGGATGATTTGGAGTTTACCGTTTTAGATATTGACCGGTCCAGTTGGCACGATGTGACGGAAGTTTATTTTGACCGTGGCTCGGGCTGGGAAAATGCGTCGCTCTTTCCCGCATTTTGGACATTAGGCGGCGCGCGCGTTGCACTAGATAATGAAACCTATCTCATAGGTTGGGAGGGGGTTAACGGAAATGCAACCTCCAATGATACGACCGCTAATATTATATTTGACTTTTCCGGTGAGTCGGTTCGGGCTATTCGCGTGCGTTATTTCGCAGGCGACGATGTTGCGGGCAATCCAGCAGGCCAAGTTGGAGGCATTTCTGATCTTAGCTTCACTATTCCAGCCCCTGCGGGGCCGCAGGACCATTCTGATGGCCCGCTTACGGGCACGCTTTACGGGAATGCAATTCATCCTATTGTGACAGGTGTGCAGCTAGGCACGTCTAATACGGCGGAACTGACTGGCTATGATACGGCTCTGGCCAATGGCGATGTTGATGACGGGATTAGCTTGCCAACATTTTATCAAAGTCAGCCGACCTCGATAACCGCGCAGGTTGCTGGCGCAGGGGGCTATCTGAGTGCGTGGGTTGACTGGAATGATGATGGTGATTTCGACGATGCTGAAGAACAGATCGCCAGTGATCTACAAGATGCGAATAATGATGGCGTTGTGTCCATTCCTGCCATTGTTCCCGCCAGCGCAAGCTTGACGCAAACGATTGCGCGGTTTCGGTGGTCAACGACCTCTGGCTTAAATTATGCGTCAGCGGCGGATGATGGTGAGGTTGAAGATTATGCGATAACCCCCGTTAGCCATATACCGCCCACGCCTTTTAGCTGCGACGGTGTGCTTTATCAGGTCGCGGAGGCGAACTCTACGCTCAAGCGCTTAAATATCATTCCCAGCGGGGGCGGCTATACGGCTAATTTGACAGATATTGCTGGAATTAACTTTGGGGTGAATGCGGGCTGGGGATTTAGCGAAATTGATGACTTCATTTACGGCGTCAGAAGTGGGACGGATGAGCTATGGCGCGTAGATGCTAATGGCACTTTTTTCGAAATGCCGATTCCCTTTGGTAGTATCAGCCAAAATGGTAGTAATGCAGGGGATATTTTGCCTGATGGCACGATGCTTTATAAACGTAGTAATGGATTATGGGTTTTGCTGGATATAACAGACCCTTTTAATCCTGTAGATATTGGAACAGTCACGATAAGCCCGAGCACCAATAGTATTGATTTTGCTCTTAATCCATTTGATGATAAAATTTATAGTGTCGATCATAATAATGACCAACTTTACTATGTGGATATTACGGCGGCCAGTGCAGGAACGACTGTGACCCCGCAATATTTTGGGCCAACGACATTTTCTGGGACATTTGGCGCGTCATGGTTTGACGAAGATGGTAATTTCTATCTTTATGATAATGCGACGAATCAAATTTTACTGGTTGATGTTGGCGTTGATGGCGACGGAACGGGAGCGGCTATTCTCTTGGCGACCAGCACAAATGAAGAAGGCGGGATTAATGATGGGGCTTATTGCCGTGGGCCATCGGCTGTGCCGCTAGGCGGATTATCTGGTACGCTCTATGGGGACACGGATGGCTCTGATGCGTTTGATGGTAGCGAGACAGGGATAGGCGCAGATATTACGGTCAATCTGACATGGGATAATAATACGCCAAGTGATAGCTCTGATGACATTTTATTTAAATCTGTGACCACGGATGCAGATGGATTATATTCTGCTGAGAGCCTTCCTATCATTGGAGCCTTTGAGGCTGCCGTTGATATAGCCGATCCTGATATCCCTAGTCTTACAGTCATTGGGACGCCTAATCCGCTAACGGGACTTATTGTGCCTAATGGGTCTATTTTGACGGGGCAAGACTTTGGATTTGACCCGCCTAGCTCTGAGCTATCTGGGAGCAAATCAGTTCAGGTTTGGGACCCAGCGGGGGAGGGGCTTTACGCGCTGCCTGGCAATGATGTGATTTATACGATTGAGGTCGTCAATATTGGAGACTTTGCCGCAGATGGAGGCTCAATCGAGCTCGTTGATATTTTGCCGGGTGAGATTGAGTTTTGGAATGGGGATGTGGAGGCTGGCGGGCCGAATATCATTGCAGGCACTGACCCTGTCGGGTTTGAGCAAAGCGCAGGGGCAGGCTTGACCTTTACCTATGGTACAGATGTGGCCTTTAGCACGGCGGCGAGTGCTCCGGCCGATTTTTCCGCATGTACGGTAACCGCGCCAGATAATAGTTATCGTGATGATTTTACCTATA
>JALZUP010000014.1 GCA_023301505.1 Robiginitomaculum sp. | reverse complement strand
TTTTCAGAAATCTATGCATGGTAGAGGCCTATTCTTTGTCTTCTATTTGGAAATCTTACGCGAACTATAGACCAAAACCGATGGCAGACCAAGGGGTTAGCCTATAGGGCGGCGAGTATGTAAACTGTCCGCCATATTAGGCGCTCATATGATGTGAGTTCAAATTAGCTATAATGACTTGGTAAACCAGAGCCGATATTCAGTATCGGGCGCGCCATCAGACACGCCAAATAAAGGCCCCGTAAATAAAGACCACCCCTCACTAAATGGCCAGCTGACATAAGGGCCGACTGTGTGGTTTTGATCATCAAAACTACCAAGGCCATCATCTGTCGTGCCATAATTATTATATAGCTCAAGGCCAACACTTGGCCCGATATCAAGACGTTTATTAAGCTGAAACCGTGTTTGCAGGCCAAGGCCATCAACAGCCTCTTCACCTATTTGCACAGAGGTAAGCAATAAGGCGCGCGCTCTCCATCCATTATCAAAATTAAACTGGTTCATCCAGTTAAGGCCCAACATATTTGCGCGATCACCATCGCGCAGACGTGCATCAAATCGCAATCCCGTATCATGCTGGTCGTCATCATCAGAGATTTCCCAAAACAGCTCTGCTTGGACAAAATCAAAATCAAAATTGGAATCGTTAGTTTCGCGGGTCTGGCCAATGAGCCGCCACATGAAATCACCATTTATGGCCTGTTGATAATGCAAACGTTGATTGAAGCGCGATGTATCATCATTAAAAGCAGAGCGATATTGCACCGATTTATGGCCTTCATCGACAATAGGTGAAAACACCCCGCCCGTATTTTGAGCGGCTGCATTTGGGGCGAGCATTATGGTCATTAAACCGAGCGCGCTGGCGGGCAAACACACCCGCCATGAATCTAATAAAAATGATTTCATTTCAATGTCTTATCTTGCATTTTTAAACGTACAAACAAGCCCCGTTATTTTAACGAGGCTTGTTTGTTAGGCTGGTAAAAGATTATTGTATCGGAGCTAAAAGCTCTGGCGCTGTTACTAATTGTCTGACGCCGTGGGACTTCGTTTCATTGAAGATATTTCCGCTCTCAGCCCAGCGATGTAGGGAGCCAATGTCAACCCGCGCGCAATTTGGGCGCACGCTCCATGTCACCTTTAAAGGAGAGCATTTTGACTGTGTATAGCTTGGCCCCGTCGTAGAGCCGCGGAAAACAACAGGCGCGCCCGTATCGGAAGGGATCATTTTTGCTTGATGCTTACCAGCAGCTTTGTTACCGTCATAGGCCATATCCGCAAAGTCCAGCGCATTTACAGGGTCATTTACGACCAAAAAGACCTGCGCTTCAACACGCAATAATGGATCTTTGCATGTATCTGACAGGCAAGACCCTAGACCTTCACCTGGCGTGATGTCACAACTTGTATGCACCCAATGCACTTCAATCGTATCACCCGGTTTGACGCCTTTAAATGCGCCCTTGCCCATATAAGGGTCAAACAGTTCTGCCGAGCTTAGGCTATCTGTATCATTACAGGCATAACCGCCGCTATCCGTGTCATTCACAAATATGCTAAATCCTGGGCCTTTATGCTCAGCATTTGTATGGGTGTGAATATTGCACAAATTTAGGTCTGCCGATACAGGTGCCATTGTAAAATTATCGGCATTTAAACCAAACGGGTTGCCAATATCGCGCGGCGTTTGCGGCCCTGCATCAAGACAAAGCGCATCACTATCTGCTTTGGCTGCAATATCTTTTGCGGCGCTGTCGGTCCCTGTATTAGCTGTACAGGCAGAGAGTAATATTGCTCCAGATGCTAATGTTATAAATAAATTTCGCAAAGTTTTATCCTTTTAATTTTATTTCATTAAGTGATTAGAATTGTTAAGATTTAAAATATTATTACGCGGCTTTTTTTCAGATAGAAAGGAAATTAAAAAATAATCCGACTTATTTTATCGGGTTATATTGTGAAGTCGTTTTTCTAAAAAACAGCCTGATTTAACCCCCAAGATGTGAAAATGAAACCATTTTCATATAAATTTATTTAAGCGGTTCGGCTCTACCATAATCGTTTTTCGGGTTTCGGTAAACCGTATGATAATGCCCGTCACGGTCTGACCCGACACGGCGGTATGACCCAAAGGAAACATGCTCGATAATGACGCTGGGGCCTTGGATGCGGTAATAGCCCGTATCGACAGGGTTTTTGTTCCAGTTCCATGCAAATGAAGTCTGCTCAATCTCAGCTTCGATTTCTACCATGCGCCTGTTGGCATCTTCATCTGGCTGCACCGAAATCCACTTGGAAATCAACTTTAACAATAATGATCTTTGCTGTGCATTTAAATCTGCGCCGCTAACACCAACCTTATCACCTAGATAGCCTTCTGCGCCTGGCCCGTAGAGCATGTCACCTATACGGCCAAGGTCTTTACCTGTTTGTTTTTGCAAAGATGAAGGCAGTGAATTATAAAGTGATAAAGCCGCCTCATGCATATCTGTCATGATGCTATAATCTTTTCCTTTATAGCTAAAGGTAACAGGCTCGGAGCCTAAATGGGTCGGGGAGATCGTTTCAATCTGTCCATCTTCAAAGGCAATATTAACCGCCATATGATGCCCGCCAAATTGCAAGGCCCATTGTCCAGTTTCAGATGGCGTGCCAAATAGCGCAAAAAAATAATTATCGGGGTGCCAGCCAAATCCATTGTTGCGGCCACCAGACAGTAAAGCTTCGGCTGCAATAATCTGCGCGACCCGCTCATATCCGCTTGGCCCCAGCGTCGCAGACAAAATATCAAACAAGGCGCTGCGTTGCTTGTCGCTCATATCTCCGACTCGCATACCATCACGGCGCACATAACCGGCGGGTAAATTAGACCAATTTCGACGTTCAGTCCCATATAAAGGATAAGTAAAGTTCTCAATCTGAGCGTCGTTAAATAGCTCTGAGAACGACTGAAGGGCGGCAAAGGCTTGGAGCGCGCTCGCGCCTTGTTGGGGTGGGTTGTAATCTGGCAGGGGAACGATTTCGGAATGTTCATGGCGCGGGGCTTCATGGGCATGGCTCGCCATAGGGGCCATCGCTACGCCAGCCCCTAAAAAGAGACAGAGGCCGAAGGTAAGGTAAGGTCTCGCAAGGCCTTTATATCTGCTTCCCATTTTATATCTGCTTTCTATAGATTTATATCCAGCTATAGAGCCTGCAGATAATATCTCAGATGACATAATGCGTCCTTAGAGTCAGATTATAAATAGCTGAGCCTTGTTCTATGGCTCTTATGCTCTTAACGCATTTAAGCGGCTTATCTGTCGGACGCCTCTGTGCTTTTAGCATAAGCTTACAACGCATACACATTACCGTCCTTAACTGAGCCTTTTATCTGGCGAAAAAGTTCCAGCGCGAGCAAATCCGCGCGGGGCCATGCGCCCTGCTCCGGCGCGTTTGCCAAGGCAATTATTCCAATCATTCACGCTATTGCGCCGTCCAGATGGGTCGACAAAACTAAGGCCATCATCAAAGTTGAAGCATGTAATATCAGCCAGTCCGCCATCTTTATAACTTTGCAGCTTCACGCCCTTGCCCCGGCTCATAATAGGCAGCTCATCAATTGGGAAAATCAGAATTTTTCGGTTTTCACCAATGGTCGCAATATGGTCGCCTTGAACCTCTATGCAGCGTAGCGCTTCGCTGTCACCTTTAACATTAAGCGTTTGCTTGCCTCCGCGCGTTGACGCCACAACATCAGCCTCATTAACCCGAAAGCCATAACCTGCATTACTAGCGAGAATTAATGTGCGTTCTGGATTGTGCACGAAAAGGCCAACTGGCAAATGATCATTTTCCATGTCGATCATCAAACGAATGGGTTCGCCATAGCCGCGCCCGCCGGGGAGTTTATCTGCGCCAATCGTGTAAAATTTCCCATTAGAGCTAAACATGATTAGTTTATCGGTTGTTTCGCATTTAACGCTATATTCGGCCTCATCATTATCTTTAAATTTGACGGAAGACAAATCGTCAATATGGCCTTTTAATGCCCGTATCCAGCCCTTTTTCGACAGGATAACGGTGATAGGTTCTTTGGTAATAAAGGCTGTGCTGAGGTCGATTTCAATGTCGGGGGCAAGTGCAAATTGACTGCGCCGTGCGCCAATCTCTGTTTTAAGTCCGTAAACATCGCGGGTATGACGCACCTCTTCTGCAATGGTTTTCCACTGCGAGTCTTCGGAGGCGAGCAGCGCTTCAATGGACGCCTTTTCGGCGGCTAGCTCATCATGCTCTCCGCGAATTTCAACCTCTTTAAGTTTGTTCAAAGCCCGTAGCCGCATATTTAAAATAGCTTCGGCTTGGCGCTCTGTTAGATCAAAGGAGGTCATTAAGCTGGCTTTAGGGTCATCTTCAAAGCGCACAATACGGATGACTTCGTCAATATTGAGGTAGGCCGTCAAAAGACCTTCAAGGATTTCCATGCGGTCAATAATTTTTCCAAGACGCTGCCCTGAGCGGCGCTGCAAGACTTCACGGCGATGATCTAGAAAGGCGCGCAGACAATCACGTAAATCCATAACGCGCGGCGTGCCCGTGGCATCAAGCACGTTTAAATTCATTGAAAACCGATTTTCTAGATCTGAGATCTTGAATAAGCTTTCCATTAGCAAGTCTGGGTCAATATTTTTTGACTTTGGCTCTAGGACAATACGGATATCCTCGGCGCTCTCATCACGAATATCGGCGAGCCATGGCGCCTTTTTCGTTTCTATGATTTCTGCCAATTTCTCTATCAGCCGCGATTTTTGCACCTGATAGGGAATTTCGGTTACGACAATTTGATATTGTCCTCTGTCGAGTTTTTCGGTCGTCCATTTCGCGCGCACGCGAAAGCCTCCGCGCCCGCTCTTATAGGCTTCGAGCATATTTTCCTTAGGTTCGACAATGACCCCGCCTGTTGGAAAGTCTGGCCCTAAGACATGATCCATCAGCGTTTCAATACGCGCGCCGGGTGATTTAATCAGATGCAGCGCAGCGTTACATAGCTCTGCGGCATTGTGGGGCGGAATACTGGTCGCCATACCGACAGCAATCCCTGTGGAGCCATTCGCCAACAAATTTGGAAAAGCGGCTGGCAATACAACCGGCTCTTGATCTTCTTCATTATAGGTTGGCTTAAAATCAACGGCGTCTTCGGCAATCCCCTCAAGCAGCAAGCTAGCTGCTGGCGTCATGCGCGCTTCGGTATAGCGCATGGCCGCGGCGCTATCCCCGTCAATATTGCCAAAATTACCCTGTCCATCGACAAGCGGATAACGCGCGCTAAAGCTTTGTGAGAGCTTAACCAGCGCATCATAAATCGAGGCATCTCCATGCGGATGGTAGCGGCCCATAACTTCACCGATAATCCGCGCGCATTTTTTATGAGCCGTGTCAGGATTGAGCTTAAGCTCGCGCATCGCAAAAAGCAGGCGGCGATGCACGGGCTTTAAGCCATCACGCACATCAGGCAGGGCGCGCTGCGTTATCGTTGAGAGCGCATAAGCTAGATAGCGCGAGGATAAGGCATCATCTATATTCTCTTCAATGATGCGTCCGCCAATAGCGTTTTCAGAAGTGTCGGAAGGAGGGGTGGCCATATATATTAGCTCTTAAATTTAGTATGTTGAAACTTAGCTTTTAGTCAGCTCATAATGGATAAATGCGAAAGCGGTTTGCCCGCTTATTATATGATTCGCGCTACTATAGCCTGACCGAGCCAGTTAAGGCACCTGATTAGGGCAAACTAACCCCGTAAAGGCGCAAATGTTTTTGGCGAAAGATTTAAATTAATCGTCAATCTTTGCAATTTGCTAATCACTATGAGGTAGTAGCTCATATAAATAATAAGAAACAGGGCGGGGTTTCGTAAGATGGACGATCTTATGAGCGAAATACATGCGAAAGCAGCTGAGCTAGACACACCGATTTATCGAGAGGATGTGCTTGTTTTGTTGGCCTTGACAGTTATGGCCGATAAGCGCGTCATATCACATGAAATTACGGCCTTTATCGGCGCCACTAAGGGTATTGAAGCCAAGTTGGGCTTGGTTACAACCTTTACGCGGGATAGCGCTCTTGCATGGTTTGAAAATAATCAATCTCGCGTACAAGCTATGTTGACCCATGAAAATTTCGCGCCAGAACTTCATGCATTGCTAAAGCGCTTAGCGCCAACACAGAGTAAATCGGTATTGTTTGATGCCATGCTAAAGATTGCTAAGTCTGATGACGAATTTCACATTAGTGAACATGCTTTAATTGAGCTTGTGGCTAAATATTGGGTGGCCAATTACAAGCCTGTCCTCAAAGCGTCAGCTTAGGCCGTCCCAACATATAGTCAAATATATGGCTAAAAATGACCAGCTATGTTAGCTGCGGCCCATGAGTAATAATGTGAATAATGAGGATAGTCCCTCCCTCCCCCATATTTATATAGATGGAGATGCCTGCCCTGTGAGGGATGAGAGCTATAAAATTGCTATGCGGCATGACATTGTTTTGACGGTTGTTTCAAACAGTTTCTTGCGAATTCCGCGCCTGCCAAATGTCAGTCTGCAAATTGTTTCCGATGGGTTTGATGCCGCTGATGACTATATTGCCGAGCGGGCAGGCCCAATGTCCATTGTTGTAACGGCCGATATATTGCTCGCCCAGCGCTGTCTTGAGGCGGGAGCCAAGGCGCTCGCGCCGACGGGTAAAATCTGGGACAACAATAATATTGGCAACGCCATTGCCGTGCGGGCGATAATGGCAGATTTGCGCGCAGGGGCTGAAAATAGCCAAATTGGCGGCCCTGCTGCATTTTCTCCTGCTGATCGCTCGCGCTTTTTACAAAATTTGCATGAAATGACGCTTAAGCTTAAATCCAGCTAAATAAACTCTTTTGCAGCGCCGTTAACGAAGCCCCAACCATATATGTCTATTTTAGAGATAAATGACATTGCAAAGGGATATGCAAATGACGATGAAGTCTATTTTTAAGCCTGTTTTGAAGACATTATTAGCTGGGTCAGCCATTTGCGGCTTAGCCGTAATCGCGCCGCAAATTGCGGGCGCTTTTGGTGTGGGCGTACAGCCCTCAACAGTTGAGATGACGATTAAGCCTGGTGATCGCCAGCGCCAAGTCGTGACAATCGGAAATGTTCATAAAACCAAAACGATTAGTTTAACTATGGGCCTCGCGGATTGGAGCTTAGATGAATTTGGCGAGCTTGTTTTAGAGGCTCCCGGCGAAACGCCGCGCTCTGCGGCTGATTGGGTACGGTTTAGTCCCGCCAGCGTGACTCTAAAGCCAGAAACATCGCAAGATGTTGTTGTGGAAATTAGTACGCCTTATAAAGTTGAAGCCAAGGGAGATCATCGTTTTGCGCTACTCGCGACGACAATGCTGCCAGAACTTGATGAGCGCGGCGACCTATCCGGTGTCTGGAACCGTTATCAGTTGGCCTCATTATTTTATCTCACCCTAACCCCTTCTTCATCTGATCCTGTCGTGCAATCTGTTGCCTTTAATTCAGGCGCAACGCCATCATTGACGCTTTCAATTAAAAATGAAGGCGACGCTCATGCTCGCTTGCAAGGCACAGCGCGCGTGAAAAATGAATCTGGAGATGTTGTGTCTGAAACGCCATTATCGACAGTTGTTCTTGATAGGCACGCACGTGAATATCAAGTCAATTTAGAAAATGGAGAGGCGATTACATCAGGTGAATATAGCGTTGACTTTGACCTTGATAATACATTTGTGCCGCAAAACCAATTTCGCAATACGGATGTGAAGGTCAACCCTATTACATTTGTAAGTCCTTAAATATATCATAGTCTTATCGTGAAGTTCTTATCCATATCAGCGCTTTCAAAAGCAGGGTCTTTGATAGGAATTGGGGTTTTGTCGGCAAGTCCTGCGGCTGCAAGCTTTCTGGATACGGATTTTTGGTGCCGCACATATGGCTGCGCCGTGGTCTATGATAGTGACGGCTTTGAAATATATGATAATTGGCAGTTCTCCACGAATAGTTGCTGCGTCCCTTTTGGCGGACAAATGCAAGCCTTTTACGCTAATACGCAAACATTGCGCCTCACAGGCACGACCAATGAAGTCAGCGCCCCTACGGCCAGCCAAGGCCTTATACTTGGGGTATCGCAAAACGGCTCAACGCTCAGCCAGTCCATTATTGACGATGGTGACGGCTTTTTAGATGCTAGCGATCAGCTCGCCGCCTTCGCGCTCAATAGTAATACGGATCTGCTACTTGATGGCCCCGGAAAACAATATTCTCATAGCTTTTGGGTGACATCGCGCAATACGCGTTTCTCCCTACGCGCCCTCGCCCAAATCAGTGAGAGCGCAGGCGATTTTAGAAATACGGTTGGCTTGGGTGATATTAAGCTCACAACCAATGTCACAGATAGCGGTAATGATGGCGGCTTTGATTTCGGCTCACAAGCGCGCAATAGCAATGTTACGATTATCAATAATATTGGCGATTTAGGTGATTTAGCTGCGGGGCCAACACGGCTTATCCATTTTGGCAATAGTAATGGTATTCGCCTCAATGATGGTGATTTGAACGAGCAATCCGTTCGTCTCGACTTTCTCTACCAAATGCCTGACTATGATCTATCTTTGGGAATAGGCGAGCTTAATGTTGATGTTGTTTTCGACTTTTACCGCGAAGCTAATTCTACGCCGTAAGCCAGTTTTACTTTAGTTTTTTAATCAAAAAAGACGCGGGAGGTTAATCCCGCGCCAAGTTTGGTGTTCTATATTTTAAGTCCGCCTAAGGCGTCGCCGTGATGATTGTTGCAATGGCCTGATCTTGATTTTTATTTTGGGCCTGTTCTGCAATATCTGGCAGCGGCTTATCTGGCGGTGGCTTAACTGGAGGTGGCTTGTCTGGCGGACTCTCATCTGCCTGCACCTCCGCTCGTATTTCTAAATCTTCTGGTGAGCTTTCAAGCGCTGTCTCATTTAAGCTTTCAGGTGTGTCTTCAGGCGGTGTTGTCACCCCCTCGCCGCTATCGACATAGTCACGTCTGCCTGCAGGGCGCGCTGATACAGACAGGCGGGCCATCAGATCATTGTCTTGCGAAAGCTCAAGGCTCACTGCGCCGCCCGGCTCTGAGCTGGAAACATTGGTCTTGATAATTTCAAGGCTATATGTGCCAGCGGGTAAATCATCAAAGGCATATTGGCCAAAGCTGGTCGACACAGTCTCAAATTGAACCTCATCATCCTCAGCAGAGCTCAAGCGTAGCCGCGCGCCCTCAAGACGTTCTTCTGAACGTTCATATTCGCCATTGCCATCGGCATCGACAAAGGCAAAGCCGCGAACTTGCCCGCGCTGTACGATGGGAAGATTAATTCGGCTAATATGGCCGTCACTAATGGTAATACGGGTCTGGGCGTCATCGGCTAAGCTAAAGCCAATTGGAAGGCTGCGATTATCAATACTGGCTTCAAAAATGCCCTGCGGAATGTTTTGAATGGTGAAAAAGCCATTTCGGTCTGAGCGTAAGGCTAATTTACGTCCTGCCCCGCCTACGCGGATCGTAACACCGCCAACGCCCTGCTCGCTTTCCTGCTGCACGCCATCCCGATTATGATCCATAAAAGCCGTTCCCGTTAGAACGCCTGCATTGTCTTGCGTACTTTTATATTTGCGTTTCTCATTAAAGCCATAATGACCATCAAGCTGTATGCCTAAGCGAGAATCTCCCTGTAAGTCATTGCGATAAGACAAGCTGAGCGCAAGATTATCATTGAGCTTAAGTTGGCGCGCAATAGAGGCTGTAAAGAACTGATCGGAACGTTGCGTATCGCCAAAACTTTGCAACACGCCAAGGCTCGCTTGAACGCGTGTTTTGGGGCCAAATATCTCTCCGCTATTGGCATTTGCGATAACTCCGCCGCTCACTGAGCTATTTTCTGGTGTCCATGTGGCGTTCACGGATGGTGCAACAGCAAGGCTTGCCTCTTTGGGGCCATCAAAGGTGTGAGCCTTTAACCCGACAGAGAGGCCAAGACGTTGATCGCGCTCCGTTAGGCTTGTTTCTGACGTGCTATATTGCCCGCGAATCTTCACATGCTCAAAGTCTCTATAGGCGCGTATGTTAAACGCGCTGCCAGAATTATCTACTTCTGGCGTGGCCTCAAAGCTCTGATTATAAGAGGAGTAATCAAAGGTGACATGAGCGCCAATGGGCTTGATTGTTGACGATCCTGTTAGGCCATAACTTGTCAAATTGGTTGCGTTTTCTTGGCCTGTTCTTACGCCGCCTTGGCTGTAGCGCACAAAGGCTGAGGCGCCAGGATTGCCCAAAATGCCGACATCTTTACGCGGGCTGACCTGCACAGAACCGCCAATGGAAAGGCTATCTTGACCCGTAATGCGAATATCTGGAATAGTTGAAGCTTCAGCTTCATCTAATTGATTTTCTACGCTTTCTAAGTCTAGAATTTCTTCATCAAGCGCCTCGCGCTCTAGGTCACCGCGCTGAAACTCTGCGCCCGCATAGCTGGCATGAATATCAACATCAACATAATCATTGATTGGGCGGCGCACAGTGCCATCAGCGCGTATGTCAAAGCTATTCTGGCGGGCTTCACCATTAAACAGCCCAATATCTGCGCTAGCATCCCAGCTTATCTTTTTCTCACCCGTGCGCTGGCCTAATCTTCCGCTAATCGCCGATAAGACCACCATTTGATCATCGGTTAGGCTGTCTTGCTTAAATGATAGGCCCGCTTCCCAGCCCTCATCATCTGCATAGCGCAGACCAGCGGCGAATCCGCCAAAGCTAGCTCGGCTTTGATCATCACTAATCGCCCTCGCGCCATCAACAGGCAGGCCAGCGGCTAATGACCAACGGCCCTCGCCATCATTTGTGACCTTGCTAAAACTGGCCCCCCGAATACGCCGAATGCCAACCCCGTCTAGTTCACGAAGGTTGGCTGAATAATCACCAAGTGTACCTGTTGCCCCGTCCAGATGAGCATAATCTATGCTGAGCCAATCTGGTTCCAGCTCTGCGAAGTCTGTTGGCAGGTCGGGCGTGCTATATCGGAGCCGCCCATTAAATTTCTTAACCCGAAAATCAAGCTCAAGCGTATTATGCGTATCGATCCCCGTGTGAAATGTAAGCTCTTCCACGGTGAAGGGCTCTTTTGCAGCGCTATCAGCAATCTTCTCGCCGGGCTCTATGGCCCCCTTTAGGCGCTCATCTAGTCTTATATCAACGCGGTCTGTACCCGGCGTCACTGTAATATGTGTCCCCGTTAGGGTTTCCATGGCTGATACAGGCAATAAAAGATTGACCTGATCAATATAGGTCACATCCTTACTAATCCCGATGGGTCGTCCGCCGCGCTCCACAAGACCTGTTTCAAGATCAAGCGAGAATATAGCGCTATCTTGGGAGCGCTGTACGGTGACACGGCTAAAATCACTGGCCACATCCACATTATGCCCCAATTCTCTGGCAATCGGAATGAGCGGCAAGAGTAAAACGGGGCCAATAGACTTGGCGGCTGGCTCTACATTACCCAGCGGAATGTCGTCTAAATAGAGTTTAAAGCCGCTCGCAACGCGTAAGCGAGCATCAAGCTCAAAGGTCAAATCACCCGTGAGCTTATCAAGCTTTGGCTTTGTTCCCGCCAAAACAGCAATAGCATTGGGTGTGAGGGTGATGGAATCTGGTGTGATTTCCCCAAAAACCCTAAGCTTTCCAATGGCTTTGCCGTCAGACTTCACCAAACCTGTATCAGTATAAAGTTCCATAACGACGCCGTCTTGAGAGCGGCGCACGATTAAGGCGCCTTGCTCGGCATCAAATTCGTAATCATCATTGAGCGATTCAAAGATTTGTTCAGCGCGAACGAATAATGCGCCCTTTTCATTCTTGGACACAGGTGCATTGCTCATCAATTGACCTTCAACAGTCACCTTGATGGACGGCTCTAAGGTTGCAATGATCTTATTGCTAATGAGCGCCGCAGAATTTGGTTCAGCTGTTGGTTCTGATTTTTGTTCGGGCTTTGGGTTTGGATTTGCTTCTGCCGTCACGGCTACCGCCGCATCTGCTGTCACCTCCACCTTCGCGTCTGTCTCTTGTTGGGCGTCATTTGGCCCGTTATCATCTGATTTTTCCAGACTTGCTATTTGGCTAGGCGGCGGGGCTGTTGAAATTGTGTGTTCTTGCCCAGATTTAGCCTCTGATCTGGCCTCTGATCTGGCCTCTGGCGTATTAGCCAGAGCATTTACGCCTGCAAAAACGGTCAATAAGGCAAAGCCAGCACATATCCAGAAGCGCAGCATCATAGCTGTCAGGCTTTGGTCGGTCCCCATTGGAGCCAATATTTTGCGCAAGGCGCGCACGGCTTAGCAGTCAGGCGATTCCATGCGTTTTTTGCAAGCAGCCTGTAAGTGACAGCTCGCATTTTCACGGACAGGCACATCTGACCATCCCCCACGCACGGAATTAAAGACCTCTACGGTGACAGGCGTAGTTGTCAGATTGAACCGAAATTGCTGCTCGAGCACAACCTGACGCAAGCCGAGTGTCACCTCGTCCGACGTTTTAAGGGATGTCATCACCTCTTGTGATGATTGTTTGGCGCTATCTAAGGGAATATCTCGTCGGCACTGACCAACAATCCATCCTGCTTCATAACGCTCAGGATCCACGACAAAAGCCGTTTCACCGTTAATGACCTCTAGTAGGATCGGAGTTTTCTCCGTATCCACTACTTGCCCATAGCTTGGATGCGCGGATAGCAAAGCTCCCGCGGCCGCAGCCATAAACATGATCATAAATTTAAGTAGAGTTTGCACACCTACACCCATACACCAGATTGCGGTCTTTGCCGCGTTAGGTGTTGTATAGCCGCTTAAGGTTTATGCCCCGTAAAGCAAAGATGAACGTTTGGACGAGGTTCTGGCGTGTAACCCATTGAAACTTCCATGATAATTCTTAACGCGCTAAAATAAAATGCATATATTTCGCAGGTTGCTTGAGTTACTTGCTTAAAATCCTCACAAGGCCTACTCCCATTCAATTGTACCGGGGGGTTTAGAGGTAATATCGTAGACCACGCGATTAACGCCTCGCACTTCATTGATAATGCGCGTCGCGGTACGGCCTAGAAAATCATGCTCAAAAGGATAGTAATCTGCTGTCATACCATCTGTTGAGGTGACAGCACGCAGGGCCAACACATTTTCATAAGAGATCGGAAGAGCG
>JALZUP010000013.1 GCA_023301505.1 Robiginitomaculum sp. | reverse complement strand
GAATGTGCAATCGTCGAAGCGCCAAAAGGCGACAGCGGCGGCCCAGCAATGCCTGACATGGGCGGAATGGGAGGAATGGGCGGCATGATGTAAATCGCTTCGCGATTTAATTCATACCCGACCATTCTGTTTTGAATGTTTTGAAAGGCGGCCTTTGGGCCGCCTTTTTTGTTGCCCTATGCCATCTTAAAATTACTTAGTAATAACAACATTTTCGTCAACATTTGGCATGTCCCAATCTGGCAATGTTTTGAACTCAAGAGGAATATTCCACACTTCGTGAGAAATCTTGGCCAGCATTTTCTGTCGCCTCAAAATCATTTCAGGGCTCCACTCTTTAAAAGCTATTAAATGGTTTTCAAATGTCCTTGAAATTTGATCCGCTTTACCCACTTTTGGGGCAGTTGATAAGTATTGCGACATCATAAAGTTAGACTCCGTATAGATTTTTTGTTTCTCAGAAAAATGATGATTTTTGGCAATACTATTTCTGGACTTATCCAAAAGTAATAAGTTTCCTAAAGCTTTCCGATAAAACTCACCATCGTCTTCGTCCCCAAATTCAGCAATAGCTTTTTCTGTTGGAACCATGGGATGAATGTGTTCGATTTCAATAGTGGCCTCTAAATAGGTTTCTAAATCCGAATTAGATGGCTTTATATTAAATGCTTGCTGTTCAATAAACTGAGTCAATTTTCCCAAAATATACTTCATGCGATACTTAGGCATATCCCATTGATGCAAATTCATCATAGAACGCGTAAATTCTTTTGCTTTCGGCTTTATTATTTCCTCGTGAACATGTTTAACGAAATTATCAAATTGCGAGTGATCCGTAGGCTTTACTTTTGAAAGCAATCGAGCGAGTTTTACAATCGCTGGCTCTGTTACTTTTGACTGAGTCTTTGTCACTAACCATAACAAAAATAAGTCCTCAGTTAGAGTAACTAACTCGGAGAATTGTGCTTTTTGCAAATTTCTCCCTGCAAGAAGTAGTATATAAGGCTGTCGGACGGAGCTTCCCCCTAGCCTCTGAATATTTGCTAGTCCAAGCTCATGTTCGCCAACGGGAGTCTTACTTTCTCTAAAGTTTTTATAAGCTTGGGCAGCATCGATTAGAGAGTCTACAAGTTTATTAGGGTCTCTTGCATATCCAATCTCACTCTCATGGTCTTGAAACCAGCTGTATGCATCATCTTCTCGCAATCTGCTTTCAGTCGCGTAATCGGCTAATATGAAATACCTTAAAAACCGAAGAGGCTTTTCATTGGCGCTATAAATCGTATCTGTCAGTATCTTCCATTTGTTCTTTAACTGCGCAAATTGTGTTTGAGTAGCATTTATGAACATGAGGTTTTTTAGAAGGTCCATTGCGTCTAGACCAACGCCCCTATCGTTGATTGTAGCAAAGATTGTTAACGCTTTTTTCAAATTAGGCGTCTCAACATTTATTAGCTTTACGCACTCAAGAAAATAGCCTTCGAACTGTTGGAGTTTAGATTTTTGGTTGTCGAACTCTCTGAACAAAAAACTTTCAACAGTCCTGTAGCAATTATAGATATTTTGAGTGCTACGAGTTGTAAGTATTTCTTCATCAATGATGTCGTTTGATATAATTGTATCTAGTACGTTACCAGAGTCCGCATACTGTAACACTAATCTATTTCTTTTTAATTGCTTCCCGAAAGAGTCTGTAGAAACTTGCGATATCATGCCGTCAAGCTCTCTTGTATCTGCTCCAAGCCGTTTCAAAGAGTCCCGCAATGCACATATTATCAAAAAAATTGTAGTTAGGCGTTGTTGACCATCTATTACGTCATAACTCCCTGACTTATTTTCACAGGTAATTATTGTTCCAATGAAGTACTCTGTTTTTGTCTTGGGTGAATGTTCTTCGAATTCTCGATGGATATCACTCAGAAACAGTTCAACTTCATCAATTGGCCTTTCAGCTGAATTTTCGCCCCATACGTAGTCACGTTGGTAATCAGGAACCACATAATAATCCTGAAAAAGCCCCCTAATATCAACATCCTTAGATTCAATTGAACCAGACATAAAATCTCCCTAATCTTCAATCTTTAGATCAGAGACTAAAGAGTGACACAAGATCGCACATAATTTTTGTGTTTATAAATTGACAAAACACAACTAAAGATCGCAATTTGGAATCTATGCGACGATTCTGTTAATGGCGGCGTGGGCTACACACCCACGCTTTACATTACTCCAAGGCGATTGCCTCGACGTTTTGGAGAAGATCACCGATCTAAGTATCGATATGATATTCGCAGACCCGCCTTATAATCTCTCTAATGACGGCTTCACCTGTAAGGGCGGGCGGATGGTTTCCGTCAATAAAGGGGATTGGGATATGAGCGCGGGGCCAGAGGCGGATTTTGAATTTCACCGCACTTGGATTGCGGCCTGTCACCGTAAGCTTCGCCCCGGCGGGACGATTTGGATTAGCGGCACGTATCACTCGATTTACCAATGCGGCTTTGCACTTCAAATGGGGGGCTGGCATGTGCTTAATGATGTGAGTTGGTTTAAGCCTAATGCCTCGCCGAACCTATCGTGCCGAATGCTAACCGCCAGTC
>JALZUP010000012.1 GCA_023301505.1 Robiginitomaculum sp. | reverse complement strand
AGTACCATCGCTAGAGATTATTTCAATCGTTTCAAGATTCATTTCTTTAGCTGCCCGTTTCTCTTCTTCTGTCTCTTCTCTAATACCCATCATTTCTTTAGAATATTCCCAGTCTCGATCGAATACTTCTTCAAACAAGTGCAAAAATTCCGCAATCGAATCCTTCAAGTTCTTACTCATTGTATTTCATTTCCTGATATAATATTTTCCCTAGCTTTTGATAACAGCTCCTTATAATTTTTCTCTAGCAATTCTGGGACATTCGATTCAAGCATTGCACATAGATCCCAAAGCAGTTGCTCCTCCGCAGGGTCTTCAATTACTAATCTTTCTTTATCACGAAAGCGCAGAAGGAAGTCTATCAAAACAAGAGCTTCATTCGATGTTAGTTCAAATTTTGTTTTTTTCATCTTTCATTAGTGTACATCTTCTTACCATGTTCGTTAAGGCTAAAACCTGACCATATCTTGCTTCTTCTTTATGATCCTCTTGCATAAACTGTTCTCACAAATTTATTGCGTTTCTTCTCATACAAAGTTAAATACTGTAAACTGATAAACCCCCTAGATCTTATGTAATCTTCTAGAGTTAGTTTATCACAACATATACTTTCAGTTGGCGGGTTAAATCCAGCGCTTTCCTTAATTTGTGTGTCTGTAGTCAACACGCCATATAGATAATATGCCTTATAGTATGCATTCTTAGTTTCAAGGTTCATCCATCGCCCACCTATTACTCCCTTATCTTGTATTGATTCCGTAATCAAAAAAGTATTTTCATCGTTAACGTTAATCTTAGTCATAAGAACATTGAACAACTCTTTTCTAGAACTAAAAACTCGTCTGCTTTCAGAAAGTAGATGCTCAGATTTTTCAGCAGAATTACAACAATCATTTAATGCTTCAATGGACTGAACTTTCCACTCTTTAAAAAAATTATCATCTATTTTAAATTCTACGGGCTCAGAACAGGAAGAAAAAACAAGTGCACTAATAAAAGCTAGTATGAGAATCGTATTGTTTATTATTTTCTTCATTTCTATTAATCAATTATATCATCACATTTATTCTGAAGCTCAAGCAACCATTTCTTATTATAATCAATATAAAATTCTTTTGGAACAATTGAATTTACAAATTCAATCACAGGAACAACTTCTTCAAGATAGTAATTGGAAATTGTAGTGCTCGTATTTTCTTCGTCCAATTCAAAATGAAAATACAAAATTAAGCCATCAATAATACAAGTAGTATTATACATTGACTTCAAATTGACTGTTTTATAAATGTTCATCAAAGAATTCATCCTTGCTTGATCTTTTGGTTTTAAAATCGTATCAAATATGATTTCATCAGCATAATAGTTTGGGGCAAAGTACATGAAGTCATAAGGCCCCTTTTTTATGATCAAGCGATTATCTCTTACTTCATAGGTGATTCTTTTACCTAAGGCTTTGTCAAGATTTGAAATCCAAAATCTATATTCACCTCTATAGGGATGATCTTTAATGGAATCGTTGACTATTTGCTGAAGTGAATCACGCTCTAAAACATAATGATCGAGTATACTGTTCACATCACTAGAGGCCTCGTTTACTGAACAATCAGTTTGAGTTAATTGAAAAACTAAATAGCTAGAGCAAAGTAAAATCAATACTTGGAAAATTCTTTTCATTCAATGTATGGTAACGGCAATGAGATAAACTATTTCAATAAGAAATGAGGTAGACCTGATTACAATAGTTAAAATTAGTAAAAGAAATTATCTTTTTTCAACCTTCTTAATTCGAGTAGGAGGATCATAAATCCATTCATTGTTTTTATCTCCGATTATATAACGTGAATCATGGTTTGATATTCTAGTTCTTTCATCAGCTCCATCGTAATAAAAAGTTGAAGGATCCGCTTCCGAGAATATCACATCATGTCGGTAAACATTATATTTGTCTAATCCAAAAAATAAATATTTTGGACCTTTTATTACTTTAAAAGTTTGGCCATCCGCTTCTGGCATGAACTCTCCTCTAAAGTAGACGCTCTCCTTATCCGTAGCGTATTCTTTATCAAGATATCTAAATGTTTTTGGATCAGCATTTTTTATAATGTAATCAACACAATAGCAAACTCCGCAATCAGTAAAATCATCACAAGAAATAGAAATTGGATAATATATATTATTCTTATCTCTTGCATAATCTGTTCCTGGCAAAATTTCAAAAGATTCAATATCTACATCTTTCATTGGTGGAAAATTACAAGCAATTTCGCCACAATAAATAACACTATCTATCCTCGTGTATTCACTTACTTTTTCTTTATGATTAATAAATGTCCAATCTGTTCTTTTTAAGGTGTACTCAGAGTTCTTATCTTTGATAAATCTGGGATTAAAATATTTCAACTCAATAAATATAAATCTTCCCAACGTGACTATACAAAATCCTATAATTACAAACGTGATTAACTTAAGTATTCTTTTCAATGTATTTTTCTTATTGGAATCAACATATATATCATCAATAACTAATCTTCTAAAACACTAGCCATTCCTCGCCCTAAGATAGGCCAGCTCGAACTCTTTTTTCAATTCTTCAGTAACTACATCTAGAGTTCTTTCCTTAGCGCTATTCAACTGAATATTTCCTAGCACCCAACCTAATGGAAAGACTATTAGAAAAAATAGATATTTGGGCTCCGAATGCGATATTGCCATGTATACAAAAATAGAAAGTAACACTACACCAAAGAATTTTAAAAAATCTTGCATAAAACTTACGTCGCTACCCAGTTCACCATTTTTAGATTTGCGTGACTTTAGGGATGTCTCTATCAACAAATTTGTATCCTCCTGAATTAATCTTGAGCTTATTTCTACTATTATCTTAGAGCCTGAGATATCCACAAATAATTTATTGCAAGTAATTGTATTATTCCTTATCTCTCCTATAAATCCACTTTTGACATCTTCTTGATCATGCTTTTGCTTAAGCACGTGCGAGAACTGCTCTTTAAACGGATCTAACTTAATAGGAAAGCTGGAAGTGAAAGAATTATTTGATATGGTTGTGAAATACATTAAAGCGGGATTGTTAGACTTAAATCAAAATTAATGTATCTAAGTTAAACAATACAATTGAATACACAAAACCCTTAAGCGTCAAAATCGTCCAAAATCTTAATGCCTGTCAGAGGTCCGGCGAGGAGCGTACCC
>JALZUP010000011.1 GCA_023301505.1 Robiginitomaculum sp. | reverse complement strand
ATAATGGATGATGTAGGAAGACGCATAAAACGAGCGCGGCAACAAAAAGGCCTATCACAGCAGGCCCTGGCCGATTTAACAGATGTCAGTCAACCAACCGTCGCCAATTGGGAAAAGGGCAGCCACGCCCCCCGCCACAAAGCCTTAGGCAAACTCTCTCATATATTAGATACATCGCCCTCATGGCTTCTGGGTGAGACCATTTATTCCAATGGGCCAGAAGGGCCGCTTCCGCGCTCAGGGTTAACTCTTGCCAGCTCCGCTTCCGCGCAGGGCGCATCAGACAGCCCCTCAGATGGCCATTCAGACAGCAGCTCAGACAGCCCCTCAGGCAGTCCCCATATGTCGTCTAAATCGCGCCAACCCAAATTTAACCGCGATGATTCTCACCACAAAACAGGTAATAGGGCAGATATTGTAGATAATGGAGGGCGCCTACATCATATTGCCACACTTGATTGGCCAAGCTGCAAAGAGCATTTATGGAGCGCGCCCGTAAGACATTATATCAGCACGCATATTGACGCCATTCGGCCTATAGCTCTTTATATTTGCAAAAATGCAACTCAGCAATGTGATCATGTCGCCAAATTTTCTCTACACTCGACACTCATCATTGATCTTGGAAAAACAATCCCCAAAAAGGGCGCGCTTTTTTTGGTGGAAGATCAGGGAAAAATAAAGCTTCACAGATTTGATTCTGATGATGCCCCAACAATGCTTCCAATTTTAGGTCAAGCCATTATGAGCCAGCAAAATATCTAAAGCGCCTATCGCAAGCGCTAAAATATAGCTAAAATAAATCCTGCCAATGGTTGGGCGGCACAAAATTTGCAGATATTCATTAGCATCTAGTCTACACCAGAGAACTAGGCGCAGGATAGATACAACTATATACAAGACCACATCGAAACAACTTTAGAGGCTATATCGTGTTTTCACTGGCAATGTCTTCAAACTGGATAAAATCCGGCAAAGTAAGTCGGCTAAGCCTGATATTGGCCGCTGCATTATTTACAGTTCCGCTTATATTGCTCCCCAGCGAGGCTGCTGCCCAAAACACCCTGCAATTAGAAGAGGGTATTTTTAGTCCCGGTGATAGTGTTGTCGTCACAATAGACAAGGTCGAGTCCTTGTCGAAAAATTATGATATCAACGATCAAGGTTTTGCTGACTTTCTATATTTAGGAAAAATCAACGTAAACGGCCTTTCGACAGATCAAGTGAGCCGACAACTTATAGATCTATATGGCCGTAACTATCTCAATAATCCGAAAATAAATGTCGCCCTCATCCCTAAAGACAATAGCGCCGCGCCTGTCTCAGATTCCCCAGACGACACATCTGACCTTTTATTTTCTTTTACAGTTTCTGAATCTCCTGACGCAGAGCCTACCCTTATCCCATTAACAGAAGAGAGCACTTCGCCAGCCGCAACAAATAGCTTGCCAGAAAGACGCATTATACTAAGCGGGCAAGTGGCCTCGCCTGGTATATATAGCCTGACAGAAAACCAACCTATAGGCGTCGCCTTACAGCGTGCAGGCGGGCTAAACAGCGACGCCGATATTGATCAAATAATAGTTTTTCGCAGCGACATTGGTGGTAAGCGCAATGCTTATATCGTGGACTATAGCAGCGTCTTATCTGGCAAGATCATCGATCCAATTATCATTGCAGGTGATTATATTTTCATCAAAAGCACCGAAGACGACTTCGAATGGGACGCACTGCAACAAATTATTTCAATAATAGACTTGCCTTTGAACATTGCTTTAAACTCTAGAAACTAGCCTTGGCGCGACTCTATCATCGCGCTTGCTGCGCTCGCCGCCGCCTTTAATGTGCCCAGCGCCAATGCGCCGCCCGTACCATCGCCCACGCCAATATTCATATTTAAAATCGGAGACAAGCCAATACGGTCTAGTAAGGCTTGATGAGCTGGCTCTGCGCTTAAATGGGCCGCGTAACAATGATCAAGACTATTAGGGGCAATTTCATGTAATATCGCCGCCGCCGCGCAGACCACAAATCCGTCTAGTAAAACTGGAATGCGTTGATGACGCGCGGCGATTATCGCGCCCACCATGCCTGCAATATCGCGCCCGCCAAAGCGCCGTAAAACTTCCAGCGCATCGCTCATATATTCACTATGCAGCTTGGCGCCTTTATTGATGGTTTCAATGCGGCGCTCAGCAATCTCGCCCGCTCCGCCAGCCCAATATTCCGTTTGCCCGCCAAATAAGCCTCGCGCTATACCTGCCGCCGCCGTAGCGCTGCCAAACCCTGCCCCGCCAAGGACAATAATATCTGCGCCCTCGGCAATGACTTCCATACCAAAAGCAATAGAGGCCGCGCAGTCACGTTCAGATAAGGATGGCTCTTTGGTAAAATCAGCGCATGGATGCTCTGTCCCAAATTCATAAACTTTAAAGGCTGCCTGATAGCTCGCCGCAATAGCGCGCACACTGGCTGGCCCTTCGGTCATAAGTTTTACGCGCGCTTTTGCTCCAATCACAGGATCTACGCCTCTGACATAATTAGCAACAGTATGCGCGCCGACAAAGACCGTGACTAAGGGCCGCTCTATGACAGGCAGGGCGCGGCTTTGCCATCCAGACAACCAAGCCACCGGTTCATCCAAACAGCCAATACAGCGTAAAGTTTCCTTCTCGGGCCCCAACATCTCCGCCACCTCATCACGCATAGTGCTATCAATCGCGGGCAT
>JALZUP010000010.1 GCA_023301505.1 Robiginitomaculum sp. | reverse complement strand
CACACATTCTAGGTGATTAGACTTCACCTGCCTCCACAGCTTCCAGATCACTAGACCGAATATCACACTGATCAGAGCTAATAGACTAGGCTCCACCCATCCGTCTAACATCTCCAGCGTTTTGATTAACTCCATCATTACTTAATCTCGTTAATCAGTTGCTCCAGCTGCCACATCATCGCATGAGCCCGTTTCAGCACCACATCCGCATCCACCTTAGCACGCTTGATCGTCATAACATCAGGCAACGCCTCATGCCTAACTAGATCACCAGGACCGCGATTAATAGAGATCTTATCATCTGTAAGCTCTAAATCTTCCATTAATCTCTCCAATGCGCCCTCACTAGCACGATCATACGCCAGCGTGAACCCGCCGTACTGCGCCACCGCGCGCGCCACACCTAGCGCCATCTTTTGCCGATTACTATCACTCTCGATCAGATCCGCCCCATGCTCCGTGTGGATAAACTCAAACTCACACAGATACGCAGGACACTTGGTAGGACGCAACACCGCCAGCCCCATCTCCTTATCACTATCGCCATCTGATCGGTCCGACCGCAATTTTTGCTCTGGGAACAACTTCCCATGATGCTTTATCCACATCTCACACGCCTTATCAGACTCATTTTGCCCACGAGTCGTAAACCCCTCGAACGAACTAGCAGTAGCGCCAGAATCCCCCGAATTGAAATGCCCAGACACGAACAAATCCGCATCCACCGAATTCGCAATCGCAGGACGCTCCCGTAGAGGCAGGAACCTATCATCCACCCGAGTCATAACCACCTTACAATCAGTAGCCAGCAGATCCCTAGCGCGTAACATCACATCCAGCGCCATATCGCTCTCGCGTAGGCCTCTCGATACGTTTACCGCCCCAGGATCATGCCCCCCATGACCCGCATCTAATACAACAGTGAACATTACGCCTCAGAGTAAGTCTTAGTGAACTTACGACCCAGACCCACAACACCGCCAACTAGACCCACGACTTGTAGGACAGGCACCCCATTAACCAGCCCCGCCGAGTACGCCTCAGGAGCACCTGACACCAGCTCACTCACCGCATCAGACAGCAGATAAGTGATAATACCAGCAACAGATAACTTCCCTTTCCAGATCGTCAATAGTCTCTTAATCATATAAGATTAGGTAAATCTTCAACCATTGATCAGAGAGGGAGGCCTCCTAGAAATTCACCTCACCCGCACCACCGAACTCAAACAACGGATCGGTTTCCGCCTCGAACGAAAACCCGAAGCCCACCTCGCCATCTAACACCCGCTGCCTAATATCCACGAATGGACTTTGCGTCTGCCCAGCGTCAAAGAAAAACAGAGCCTCGTCATTAATAGCCGCAGGCGTATCTTTCACAAACTGCACCACTAGGCGCGCCGTCGTATTCGTCCCATTCTCGATAGACACCTTCACCCCATACCCTGCGTTAATCCCCACCGCAGTAGCGCTCCAGTCATTACTTGACTTATTAACCAGAATCCGCGCGCGGGTTGATTTAAAAACCTCCGCCCCTGTACCAAACCCACCGATACTCCCTAGTATCTCAAAACTCGTCCGCAGATTACTAGGCAGAGTAATATCAATAAAGTATCTGAACGCATTTGACGTAAACCCATCAGACTGCGCCCCGATCATCACCACAGGCTCATCCACTAACGTATTATAGACCGCCGTTCCATCATAATCCTCCACCACCCGCGCTTGCTCATAGTCAGTACGTCTATTTAACTCCGCGATAAACGGCTTATCCTTAACTTCACTCACATAAAACGCATGCCTGGACTCAACACTATACTCACTGAACCGCAACACCACATCACAGGAAGTACTTGTCTCATTCTCCAGCGTGATATGCGCCCCTTGCCCTTTAGACCCGTGACCATACTGAGACAATGACCAGTTTGACCCCGCCTTAGTGACCGAAAACCCGCCTTTCACATTAGTCCCTAATGTCGTGACATTCGCCTCCGCGTCTAACTCAAACACAAAGTCCCGATTAAACCTCTGCGCAGCTCCTAACCCTGACACAGAGAACCGCAACTGCTTATCCGTATCTGATAACAACCCCTCATGGACGAAATTCCCCTTCTGCCCCGTAGTAACCGCCACCCGATCATTCTCATAAATAGTAGCGCCTCCTGTTCTGGTATTGAACAGATACTCATGTGCATATTTAGCACCATAGATCGCGATAGAATCATCATCAAAGTGGATTGTATCACCCACCCTGCCCTCCGCCGTTTCTGGACGTGGTACAAAGTAGAAGAACGGCAAACTAGGATCTTCCTCCATCGCCAATAGCGCATCATTAGACGTACCAGAGAACGTCTCCGACGTACCCTCACCCGCAATGAACACCACCTCACTCCCTATTTGCGGTAGAGTACCTAATGCAGTATGCAGTTGCGTATATGCCGTAATATTATCCTCCACACTTTCTGCAGCATTATTCTCCGTCTGGTTATGTAGGATCACATCGATCCTCGGCACCTCCGTAATCTGCGCTAATATCCGTTGCCATCCCTCCGCGTTAGGATCATGCGGCGCCCCATCAAAACTAGCCCCCCAATACTCAGGCCCTTGAGCCCCTTGCGCGGATGCAATCACCCGCACATTTCTCCCCGTTTTCCGCGCCAACTCCTTCGCAAAGTGAAACGGAATAGTAGACGACTGAAACCCCACAGACGCAGAACTAGAAATATACTCATTCTGACTAGGCAGGCTCAGATCCCACGCCTCAAACCCATTACTAGTCGTATTAAATACCTCCACCAGTGGATCAACCTCCGTGTCAAAACTAGCTTGACCAAACCCACTAGTACCCCGCGCCATATTAGACTGACCAATCGCTAGGACGTACAGCGCCCCTGTGTCACTAATAACAGCCTCGCCAGTCACCGCCTCCCCGATCCGAACATACCGCGCATCACCTTCCTCAGCGCTAAGGACTAACCTACCGTCTAAATCAATCTCCGCCTGCTGGGCTGGAGATTTCCGAGTGAAAGGAGGAAGACTTACTTCTACACTATTAGAGAAAACCACATCGTTAAGGAAATTTGCAGGCGAAAAATAACTGATGGGCGAATTAGGATCTGCGTAAGTAACAATACCCGCGAATTCAACCGCCCCGCCAAAAATTAAAAAACTCTCATCTACAATAACATCTCCAGTAGATTTATCCACGCTCAGAAACCCATCCGCCTCCAACTCTACAGCATCTAACCGCCCGATCACCCCAGAGTCATCATAAATAGTATCATTATCTGGCGTATTCTCCAACGTCTCAACGCGTCCAGTAAGCGCAGAGTCATCATAAACAGTATCATTATCCGGAGCGTTCTCCAACGTCTCCACGCGTCCAGATATCGCCGTATCATCGTAAACAGTATCATTATCTGGCGTATTCTCCAACGTCTCAACGCGTCCTGTCAGCGCCGTGTCATCATAAATCGTATCGTTATCTGGCGTATTTTCCAACGTCTCCAAACGCCCAGTAATCGCTGTATCATCATAAACAGTATCATTATCAGGAGTAGCCTCGATAACATCTAATCGCCCTAATACAGCAGAGTCATCATAAATAGTATCATTATCAGGCGCATTCTCCAATGTCTCAACGCGTCCCGTCAGCGCCGTGTCATCGTAAATCGTATCGTTATCAACACCCGCCTCGATCAAAGCAATCCTACCAATCAATAGTGAATCATCATACACTGCCACCGCAGGCGCATTCTCCAACGTCTCAACGCGACCAGTAATCGCCGTATCATCGTAAA
>JALZUP010000009.1 GCA_023301505.1 Robiginitomaculum sp. | reverse complement strand
CTCTTCCGATCTGATAGATAGCTTTACTTATCTCATCAGTGATGGTGAGGGGGGCGCGTCTACGGCCAGCGTTACAATAACTGTGGAGGGCGTGAATGACGCGCCAATTCCAGTTGATCCGCAACAACCTTCAGGGCCAAGCGATCCTACCGATCCGTCTGACCCAGCTGATCCGCGCGATCCGCCTGTTGACCCGCAAAACTATATTCCTGCGCAAAGCGGAGAAGATGGTGTGGTGCAGCCTGCCTTTGATCTGACGCCTTATTTTGGCGACCCAGATGGCAGTGATACGCTAACCTTGTCCATTGACCCTGCTGATTTGCCTGATGGCTTAATCTTTGATCCCGTGACGAACCAGATTGAAGGCACGCCAACATCGGATGCGAGCCAAGGCGGTGATGCAGACACGCCGGGTGTTTATACTATTGCTGTTACCGCCACTGACCCAAGCGGGGAGAGCTTTACGACGAACCTGACTTACACCATTACGAACCCGCCGCCTGTTGCGCAAAATGATGTGCTGACAGGAGATGAGGACACAGTTGTGATGCTCAGCTTGTTTGCTGATAATGGGAATATGGATGATGTGGACCCTGATGGCGACATCATCACGATTACCCGTATTAGCGCAGGCAATGATCAAACCGTGCTTGGCGCGCTTAGCGATGGCGACGGCGTTGACGCTGCTATAGCGGGCAGCAATGGCGGTCTGTTCACGGTCGCGCCTAATGGCATGCTTAGCTTTGACCCTAATAATGATTTTGAATATCTGGCGGCTGGCGAGAGCCGTGTCACTGAGATTGTTTATCAAATTGATGACGGGCAAGGCGGCACAGATACAGCCGTGGTGACTTATACGGTACAAGGCGTAAATGATGCGCCAATTCCGATTGACCCGCAGCAACCTTCAGGGCCAAGCGATCCTAGCGATCCGTCTGACCCAACTGATCCGCGCGATCCGCCTGTGGATCCGCAAAACTACATTCCTGCGCAAGCCGGGAATGATAGTGAAACCGTGAATGATTTTGATCTGACGCCATATTTTGGCGACCCAGATGGCAGCGATGAGGTCACCTTATCTATTGATCCAAATGAACTGCCTGAAGGTTTGGTCTTTGACCCTGTGACGAATATCATTTCGGGCACGCCTACATCAGATGCGAGCCAAAATGGTAATGAGGGTGTTTATGTCATTGCGGTCACGGCCACTGATCCGTCGGGGGCAAGCTTTACGACAAACCTGACTTATACTATCGAAAACCCTGCGCCAGTTGCGCAAAATGATAGCTATATAACGCCTGAAGATGTGCCGATTGATGTCAATATTATTGACGAAAATGATAGTGATATTGACGGGGATACTCTCACGATTGATGCGGTTGCGCTGCCAGATGGCACAGCCATTGAAATCGGCGTTGCAACGCAGCTTGAGCAAGGACTCTTGACGGTTAATTCTGACGGCACAACGCGGTTTGAACCTGCGCTAAATTTTGCAGGGCAATTGATCTTTGGCTATACGCTTACTGATAGCCAAGGCGGCACAGATGTAGCAAGTGTGACATTCGATGTTACGCCTGTTAATGATGCGCCAATCCCTGTTGATCCACAGCAACCAAATGTACCAACCGATCCGCGTGATCCTAACTTCCTAAATCATCCTATCGATCCAGAAGACCCGCGCGAAGCACCTCTTGATCCGCTAAACTATATTCCAGAGCAAAGCGGTAATGATGGCGAGCTGGTTAGCGAGCTTGATCTGACGCCTTACTTTGGTGACCCAGATACAAATGAAATACTCACGATCACGGTCAATGAAAATGATCTGCCAGACGGTTTGGTCTTTGACCCTGTGACGAATATTATTTCTGGCACGCCTACATCAGATGCGAGTCAAAATGGTAATGACGGTGTTTATGTCATTGCGGTCACGGCCACCGATCCGTCGGGGGAGAGCTTCACAACTAATGTGACATATATCATCGCCAATCCTGCGCCTACCGCGCAAGATGATGGAATTTTGCAAGTCACCGAAGATGTGCTCACAAGCTTAAGCCCGCTAGGTAATGATAATGACCCTGATGGGGATGATCTGACGATCACGCAAATCAATGGCACGCCAGTGACCATTGGCGTCCCATTAGAGCTACCAAGCGGAGCTTTTGTGACGCTTAACGCAGATAATACAATCAGCTATGATCCCGTGCTCAATTATAATGGCCCAGATAGCTTTAGCTACACCATTGATGATGGGCAGGGCGGAACAGATATAGCGAGTGTTAATCTGGACGTTGTTAAGGTCAATGATGCGCCAATTGTCACGCCGTCAGTTGCAGGCGAACCCGCCTTGCCAGGACAGCGTGACCAAGATGGCGATAGAGTTGAGCTAAATGTCTCTGCACCCTTTAGCGATATTGATGGTGATGTTCTCACATTCACTGCCACAGGGCTGCCAGATGGTTTATCCATTGACCCGCAAACGGGCATTATCACGGGGACATTACCGCCGGGAACCTCTGCCAATGGGCCATTTAATGTGACCATTACGGCGAGTGATTCGGACGGCGCCTCTGTTTCTACCAGCTTTGTGTGGACGGTGGATAATCTTGCGCCAATCTCCAAAGGCATTGCTGATGTTAGCTTTAATGATAATACGTCGGTCAGCTATAGCACAGCCGGTGGTTTTGAAGATCCCGATCTTGATGGCTTGACATATAGCGCACAAGGTTTGCCAGCAGGCTTAACGATTGACGTAAATACAGGCATTATTTCTGGCACGCTAGATAGCTCTGCCTCTGTTGATGGGCCGTATCAAATCACGGTAACAGCGACAGATTCTCAAGGCGCGTCTGCTGAGGAAACATTTACAATTAATGTGTTTAACCCCGCTCCGATCGTTGAACAGCTCACGCCTGACCCTGTTATTTCAGGCGCGCCTGTCACAATTGACGTCGGGGCGGTGACAACCGATCCTGATGGTGATGAGCTAAGCTATAGCAGTGATGATCTGCCGCCGGGATTGACCCTTGATCCAGAGACGGGCCTTATTAGCGGCGTACCAACTTTGCCGCAAAATGATCCGTATATATTCAGCGTTACGGTTGATGACGGCGAAGGCGGCGTAACGCTTACCCAGATCAGTTTGCAGGTCAATGAAGATGGCTATATTGCGCCATTTGAGACTCCATCAATTGACGCGCTGCATAGTTCGCGTGATCCGCAAGGACGCGGCTATAGCTATCCAGATGCTTATGAAGATCTGTTCCAAGACGATGTGCCAGACGGTTTACGCGAGGCGCTCTCTATGAATGATCGTGATTTCTGGGGCAATATGCACGCCTTTAATATCGCGCAATATGGAGACTATGCTTATATTGGCGTCGAAGCCATTGCCGATGAGCATGCGGTCTATGTCAGCCTGCAAGAAACGCTCTCTATGGTCGCTGGGCCTAAGGTTTTATCTTGGGATGTCGATTATGAGCGCATGGGCGGATCCCTGCCAGAATGGATCGATTATGCACCAGGCTCTGACATGGTGATAATTAACCGCCCGCTCGCAGATGAGACAGCGGTACTGCATATTCGCGCCATGCTCGATAATGGCCGCACGTTAAGCGTTGTTGCCGAGATTGATCTGGCGACAGGCACGGTCGAGCCAGCCAATATTTATAGCAGTAGTTATGGCGAGCGTATCGCAACTTTGTCTGAGCAAATGCAAATGGAGCAAGCCCGCGAAGACGGCATGGGCTCAGAGCTGCTTATGGCTCTGTCTGGATAAGGTCCTATAGCTTATCAAGGCGCGTCTTTTGCGGATGCGCCTTGACCCTGCTGCAAGGATAGGGCGCCCGATAATATGGGGATGCTTTATTCGTGTAGATGAAGGCCGCGGCGAGCTACCCCTCGCTTGCGGTCTTCGCTTTTGAAGAGGAAGCCAATATGTCTATCCTGATGTCTAACCTGCGCCAAATCCTCCAGGCAGTCCGCCCCCTGTTTCAAAGCCCCATAAATTGACTAAATGCACAATGATCATCAGGCCTGTCGCCGCGCAGCCCAGCATAATTGGCATCCATGGCACCATGCGCGGGGTCATTTTCGTCCAAGGCCTATTGGCTTGATAATAAGACAACCCGCCAAGAGCGGCGCATATGAATAGCGCAATAAGTGAGAGAGTTAAATCTTCTTGATGTGTCATGGATAGGGATGTGGCCGCTGTTTGCTATAACATCAAGGCTAAAATTTATTGGGGGTGTGATATTTCAATTGTGGCTGTTTTGCTAATGGTCTGCTCAGTGATGGGGTCATCAATGGTGACATCTCCAATGGTGGCATCGCCGTGACGGGTCTTGTTCCAATAAAACGGCGCTGTGAATAATTGCGCCACCGCTCTTAAGGCAGGCCAAAATAGACAGAGCCAATAAAATGGCATGGCCGCAACGGAGAGGAGCAATTTTGGGCGCCTTGCACATATCGCCCCCGCTATGCCGCAAATCAGAGCAGAGCCATACCCTAAAATGAGAATATAGAAATAGGTTTTCTCGAGCTGATATTCAAACAGGCCAAATAGATTTGCGCTATATAAACCGCTTATCATCACCATGGCAGGCACATGTAAAAAGGCGCTTAGTAAGGTGAACCCCAATGTGATGTGCAAAGATAACATGCGCGGCCAGCCATGGCCCCTAACGGCGCGCATATGAACCTGCCATGTTTGTATATAGCCCTTGAGCCAGCGCACACGTTGATGCTGCCAATTTCTAAACTCGCTTACGGCTTCTTCTTGGGTAGGGGGCAATATTGTGCCTATTTTCCATCCATAAGCGGCGAGGCGAAAGGTTAAGTCGGCGTCTTCGGTCACATTATAGCTATCCCAAAGATCGACCTGCCATAAAGCATCACGGCGAATATGATTACTTGTGCCGCCAAGCGGGAAGGGCAGGTTAAGCCGGTCTAAGAGTGGATTCCAGACGTGAAATAGCGCGCTATATTCAAGCGCAAATTGCCGCGTAAGCCAGTTTTGGTCGGCATTAAAATATTCTAGTGGGGCTTGCACCGCTCCAAGGCGAATGTCGGCCATGAAAGCTCTGACGGCCGCTTTTAACTGGCTTGGATGAGGGATGTCTTCTGCATCGTAAATTGTAATAATATCGCCGCGCGCATATTTCATGGCGACATTAAGCGCTTTGGGTTTTGTTTGTGGCTCTGAATAGGGCACAACAATATTTTGAAAGGGCGGCCTGAGCTTGGCATTTACAGCTTCAACCGTTGCCTGATCCGCCGCTTCGGTAATCATCAGGATTTGCAAACGCTCAATTGGATAGTCGATTTGGCTAAGCGCGTTCATGAGTGGCTCAACCATATGGGCTTCGTGGTGCAGCGGGACCAATAGGGTATAATGCGGCCAGCCATCTGGAGGGGCGGCCAATTTTGAGGATGGGGCAGCCCGCTTTTTAGCAGAGTTATATCTTCGCGCGATCACGGCGATAATGGCCAGTAAGCGCAAGAGGCTGATAATTACAATGGCGCTTGAGAAAAACAGAGCTGTTATCGCCAAGAGCAGGGGCGGCTTTATAAATAAGATAAGCGCGCACAGACATAAAAGCCCGAACATAGATAGGCGTAAGGGCATGTTTTTTATCTGGTCTCCCGCTGACCAGATAGTCTTTATCGTCGGGGATGTGTTGTCTTGCGTGTCTTGTGGTTTTTGGGGAGTGGGCTCTCGCCGCGCAGGGATGCGCGTTCGAATAGTCAATGCGTCCTCCCATTTTGCCTATTACTTATTTTGCTTATTTTATTTGTTATTTATTTTATTTAACGCAGTCTTATTTAGCTCCCACAAGCTTGGTTGCATCGTCAAAAGTATGCAAGCCTAAATTAAAGGAGCCAGAGTAAATGGCAAGGCGATTTTTTGGTGTTTTATTGGCATCATTTTTGACCCCAAACACCAACCCTGCAATAAGCAGTGATTGACCTGAGACAAGGAGCGGCTTAAGGGATGGCGGCATATTAATGCACTTTTTAAAATTTCCCCAACCGTCTCTTTAAACAGTCTTTTGAAGCCGTAATTTTTCAGACTGATTTTAAGAGCGTGATGAAAGCGGAGCCAAATATGCCCTTTTCTGATGATGTAATGAAAGCTTCTAAAGCTTGGCCTTTTGAACAGGCCCGCGAGATTGCTAAACGTTTGATGATTGAGACAAAGCGCGGCATTGATCGTGGCGATAGGCCTGTCTTGTTTGAAACAGGCTATGGCCCGTCTGGCTTGCCGCATATTGGCACATTTGGCGAAGTTGCGCGCACGACTATGGTGCGCGCCGCCTTTACCGAGCTTACTCATGGCAAAGTCCCAACCCGAATGATTTGCTTTTCCGATGATATGGACGGCTTTCGGAAAGTGCCCGATAATATGCCCAATAAAGACATGTTGGCTAAGCATTTAGGCAAGCCGCTTTGCGATGTGCCAGACCCTTTTGAGACCCATGAGAGCTATGCAGGGCATAATAATAATATGCTGCGCAACTTTCTGGATGGCTTTGGCTTTGAGTATGAATTTTTATCCTCGGCTGATTATTATCGCGGCGGAAAGTTTGACGAGATTTTACATCTCGCATTACGCAAATATGACGACATTATGGGCGTGATGCTCCCCACGCTTGGTGAAGAGCGCCGCGCGACTTATTCACCGTTTCTGCCGATCTCTCCAACGACAGGGCGCGTGCTTTATGTGTCTATGAAAGAGGTGAGGGCCGAGACGGGCGAGATTACATTTGAAGATGAAGACGGCACAGATGTGACCATGGCTGTGACAGGCGGTAATGTGAAACTGCAATGGAAGCCAGATTTTGGTATGCGCTGGGCGGCGCTGGGTGTTGATTTTGAAATGTTTGGCAAGGACCATCAGGCCAATGCATCGGTCTATTCAAAGATTTGTAAAATTCTCGGATCGCCCCCGCCTGTGCAATATGTCTATGAGCTATTTTTGGATGATAAAGGCGAGAAAATCTCCAAATCTAAAGGGAACGGCATTGCCGTGGAAGATTGGCTAAAATATGCCATGCCAGAAAGCCTTGCGCTTTATATGTATAGCAAGCCGCGCACGGCGAAACGTCTTTTCTTTGATGTTATCCCTAAGGCTACGGATGAATATTTTCAGCACCTTGCGGCCTATAAAACCCAAGATGAAAAAGCGCGTCTCAATAATCCAGTTTGGCATATCCATGAGGGCAAGCCGCCAGTAGATGATATTCCGCCGATTAGTTTTAGCCTGCTGCTTAATCTTGTTAGCGCCGCTAATGCATCTGACAAAGATATTCTTTGGGGCTTTATAGGCCGTTATGCAGACGGGGTGAGCGCGGATAGCTCGCCTGTGCTTGATAAGCTTTGCAGCTATGCGGTGGCTTATTATCATGACTTTGTAAAACCCTCTAAATCCTACCGCGCACCTAGCGATCAAGAACGCGGCGCTATGCAAGATTTGCGCGCGCGCCTAACGGATTTGGCAGGTAGCTCCGCGCAAGCAGATGTCATTCAAACAGAAGTCTTTAGCGCAGGAAAAGCCGCCGAATTTGAAAATCTACGCGACTGGTTTAAAGCGCTCTACGAAGTGCTATTAGGGCAATCCCAAGGCCCGCGTTTTGGCTCTTTTGTAGCGATTTATGGTATTGAGGAAACAATTGCCTTAATCGATAAAGGCTTAAATGCAGAGCTAGGATAGCTCAGGCCTATCGCTTAATCACTTGGCCTCCCTATTTGTGTGCCGAGCTTTAAGGCTAGCATATGCCGCGCGGCATATTATAAGCGAGTATGGCTTATTTAACGCGGCGCGGTTTTTTCATAGGGCTATTGGCTTTTGGCGGGCTTACAGCGCGCTCGCATATGTCTGCGGCTTGGGCCGATGATGGCGCGCCTGTTTTAGGCTCTGCGCCGCCCCTCCAGACTTTAAGTTATCCCCAGACTATGGAGCTGGCGCGCGCAGCCTTTAGGCGCGGCGAATATGCCCAAGCTTTAATGGAGCTGGGTCAGTTAGAGCTGCGTATCTCTGAAGACGGGGGCATGTCTGAAGATGGGGGCCAAACCGATGATAAGAGCCGTAACAAAACCTTGTCTGAGCTATTGGCCCTAAGCGCTGAGATTATGTCTGGCCAAATTATGCTGGGACTGACTGATAATGAGAATAAATCTGCGGTTAAGGCGCGCGATACCGCTTTGCGCGCTGTCAGCCTTGCGCCTGAATGCCCTGAGGCAAATATTCAATATGCTCTGGCGATGGGCTTTGTCGCGCGCTCATCTGGGGCTATCACGGCGTGGCGTAAAAAATTGCCACAGCAGAGCTTAAAGGCCATAGAGCAAGCTCAAGCCTTCGCGCCAAATGATGTGCGTGTCATAGGATTGCGCGGGGCATGGCATCTTGAAATTATTCGCCGCGCTGGACGGCGCAGGGCGGCCTCTATGTTTGACGCCAGTCTTGATGAGGGGATCAAGAGCTATAATCAAGCGCTCAGCCTTGCCCCGAATGATATTTTAATTACGGGCAATTATGGATTTACCTTATTGGCGATTAATCAGGATAGATATAAATCCATGGTCACGCAGCTATTTTTAAAGGTGCAAAAGGCTGCGCCGCAAAGCGCTATTGAACGCGCCATTTTAGAGCGTATCAATGCGGTGTTAAATGTGATTGACGCGCCTAATAAAGTAGAGGCAACCCTAAAAGAATTTATGACAAGATAGTCTGTTTTATTGGCTAGCCCAGACAATGCGCGCAATCCACAACACTTCAAATCGGTCAAGTGTTCTGTCTTTATAATCTGGGTTAAGCGAGGTAAGCTCAATACGGGTTTCCGTCATGCGCTTTAGCTCTTTGGCCATAATCTCCCCGCCAATGGTTTTGACAATGACGCGGTCACCGCGGCGAACATCCTCATTGGGGGCGACGATGACGCGGTCTCCATCGCGCAAGACAGGGTGCATACTATCGCCAGAAATTTCTAGCGCGTAAATATTTTCTCCGTTCACCCCCGGCACCCGCACCTCGTCCCAGCCTGTGCCAACAGGATAGCCCGCATCATCAAATAGGCCTTCATCGCCCGCTTGGGCAAAGCCAATTAGCGGAACAGTATTTCCTGATGTGCGCCCTGATTCATGCATGACAAGTTGGGCGAAGCTTTCAATATCCACATTCATAACCGCCAAAACTTTGGAGAGGCTTTCCGTAGAAGGCCAGCGCGGCTTACCGCTATGGCTGTGGCGTTTGGATTTGTTAAAGGTGGTGGGGTCTAACCCAGCTTGGCGGGCCATGGCTGAGGCTGTGGTATCAAAGCGCTCAGCGAGCCGATCTAGCCCAAGCCAAATATCACGATGTTCAAACATAAAGCCCACATAGCTAATGAAATTTATCCTATAATAGGAATAAATTCTTATCTATGTCAAATTCTGTTTAACCCGACTTAGGCGCGGTGATTTAAAATTTAAAAAATTTTCGCTTTATGTTTTGCAAATATGCAGAAAAAACGCTCGGCAATGGGATTGCCGAGCGTGATATTTACCGCTGAATAATCAGCGTATATTTAAGTCAATGGCCTAGCTATTATAAGCGCTTTCGCCATGCAGTGATGTATCAAGGCCTTCTGTTTCGGCTTGCTTATCAACGCGCAGACCTAAAGTGGATTTGAGGATAGCTAGAATGATCAAGCTAGCGATCGCAGACCACGCCACAACGGCAAGCGTTCCGATAAGCTGAACCATAAATTCGCCATCACCCGTGCCGCCCAGCGCTTTGCTGGATAGGAAAGGCAGAAGCAGAATACCGAGCATACCGCCAACACCATGAACGGCGAAAACGTCAAGGCTATCATCCACTTTAAGGCGAACGCGGATCAGGTGTACCGCCGCGTAACAGGCGACGCCACCAGCCAGACCCATTAGAAGCGCGCCTTGCGGGCCTAATACGCCCGCTGCGGGCGTAACGGTTGCAAGGCCAGCAATTGTCCCTGTTGCCGCGCCAACTAATGTCGCTTTGCCGTTCTGCTTGGCTTCAAGCACAATCCAGCTAAGCGTACCCATAGCGGCCGCAATATGCGTGACAAGTAAGGCATAGCCCGCCCCGCCATCCGCAGCGAGTTGTGAGCCGCCATTAAAGCCGAACCAGCCGACCCAAAGCATAGACGCGCCAATCATCACAACGCCCGGACGATGGGGAGGTGATAGCTCATTTGGAAAGCCTGCGCGCTTGCCCAGCATAAAGACATAGACCAGAGCCGAGATACCCGCCGTGGCGTGAACAACAAGACCGCCAGCAAAGTCAACAACACCCATTTCAGCGAGCCATCCGCCGCCCCAAATCCAATTGGTAACAGGAGCGTAAACAACGAGCAGCCATGCGGCTGTAAAGAGCATAACGGGCAAAAACTTAACCCGCTCAACAAAAGCGCCGACAATCAAAGCTGGCGTGATGATGGCAAATGTCATTTGGAAGGCCAAAAAGACAGATTCAGGAATTGTGCCCGAGGCACTCTCGCGCGTTAAATTTCCAAGGAATAGATTGCCAAGGCCGCCCCACCAGCCATTGCCTTCGCCAAAGGCGATGGAATAACCCGCAATGACCCAGACGATAGAGGCCAGCGCCGCAATGGCATAGACCTTCATGAGGACGGACAAAAAGTTTTTCGCGCGAACAAGGCCGCCATAAAACAGGGCAAGACCCGGTAATGACATAAATAAGACGAGCGCTGTCGCGGTTAAAATCCAGGCTGTATCGCCTGCGCTAATATCAGCCGTTTGTGCAAAGGCTGTTTGCGGAGTAGCAAGTGCAGTCAAGGCCGCCGCTGCCATACTCCATTTTGATATATGGTTCATAAAACCCCCTATATGTGCAGGCTGTGTGCAGCCTATTTATCTCCTGACCCCCCCCCGTCAGCTTCCCTTTAGGTCCTCTTAAAGGAACGTATTAGGCAAGATTGTAGGGCGGCTCTTTGGAGTAGCACATTTTCTAGGCGTCAGGAGACGCGCGCGCCGAGTCACTTGCGGCGAACCGTTGATGAAATCTTTCATGTGCATATATTTTATACGTCTTTGTGGCTATTTTGCATAAAATATATGCACAGACATACAAAAGCCCATAAGGGGAAAATCCTTATGGGCTTTAAGTGATGTGACCCGCTGCTGCGGCTCTGTGCATTTTGAATGTAAGCCGCTGGATTATCCAGCGGCTTACATATTATTGGCTTAGCCGCTTACAAATTCAGGGTAAGCTGGAACACCTACTTCTGCTTGATCAAGGCCTGCATATTCATCTTCTTCGCTCACCCGGATACCGATAGAGGCTTTCAAGATAAACCAGATGATGAAGCTTGCGATGAAGGTGAAGGCGCCGATTGCCGCAACACCGTAAAGCTGTGTGATAAAGCTTACGCCGTCATTTGACAGGGGCACAACCAATGTCCCGAAGATACCTGCCAATAAGTGAACAGGGATCGCGCCGACAACATCATCAATTTTAAGCTTATCAAGCAGAGGAACCGCGAAGACTACAATCGCGCCGCCAACGCCGCCAATCAAGATTGACTGCAAGGCTGATGGAGCTAAAGGCTCGGCTGTGATGGACACAAGACCTGCTAGCGCGCCGTTTAGGGCCATTGTCACATCCATCTTTTTATAGACGAGTTGTGTCAAGATAACGGCGACGACAACACCGCCCGCGGCCGCTAGATTTGTATTGGCAAAGATGCGCGAAACATCAGCCACATCGCCAATTGTGCCCATGGCAAGCTGTGATGCGCCGTTAAAGCCAAACCAACCTAACCACAGAATAAATGTACCTAATGTAGCAAGCGGGATAGATGAGCCTAGCATTGGTTGTACACGGCCATCGACATATTTGCCTTTACGTGCGCCCAAAAGAATAGCGCCAGAAAGAGCTGCCCAGCCGCCCACAGAGTGAACCAGTGTCGAGCCAGCAAAGTCAGAGAAGCCTGCTTCTGAAAGGAAGCCTCCGCCCCACTGCCAAGAGCCAGTGATCGGATATAAGATACCTGTTAGGATCGCAACGAAGATCATAAAGGGCCAGAATTTAATACGCTCGGCCAATGTCCCAGAAACGATAGAGGCTGTGGTCGCGCAGAACACCATCTGGAAGAACCAGTCAGAGGCGGTTGAATAACCTGTGTCCAAAAGCCCAGCAACATCGTTGCCCTCAAGGCCAACAGCATCAAAGCCATAAGGGCCGAATGAGCCCATAAAGCCGCCATCAACGCCGACATACATAAGAGAGTAACCTGTTACCCAGAACATGATGCCAGCAACAGAATAAAGCGAAATATTTTTAAGGCATTGCATCGAGACATTCTTACTACGGACAAGACCCGCTTCGAGCATAGCAAAACCTGCCGCCATCCACATGACGAGGAAGCCGCCAAGTAAGAACAGCAATGTGTTTAAAATGAAAGAGGTGTTGTTAACGACCGCCTCTAAATCGGCTGCACTGGCCACTTGGGCCGATGCAGGTGCAGCAAGTGAGGCGAGCGCCGCTCCTGCGATTATGGGTTTGATCAGGCCACGCATATTTTTCTCCATATATAACTGGGCATATTTTAATGAGCGTTTTGTAAGGAGGGCGCAGCGTCAGGACTATGGACAGGGCAGGACTCGCGCGGTGTCGGTTTAAATGGATGCAGATTTGTGCGCCATTTTATCGGATATGCCGCATTACAGTGCGCGGCCTGTCATGTTTCTGGAATGATAATCTCACCAAAGATGCTGTTTTAAGTCATAATTAGGATATAGAAGCGCTATTATGACTCGCTTTATCTATAAAATATTCACGGCCGCCCAATGGGACAGCTTTTGCGCTCAAAAATTATTTATGGGCGCGCCTGTTGATCTGGCCGATGGCTATATTCATTTTTCAGATGCACAACAATTGTCAGAAACGCTGGATAAACATTTTGGCGATTATAATGCGCTGCGCCTTGCGCGCTGCGTGGATAGCGAGTTTGGAGAGGCGCTAAAATGGGACGTCTCGCGCGGCGGGGCTTTATTTCCGCATCTTTATGCCCCGCTATCTATTGACGCCATTGACCGTGATTGGCAGATCAACAGGCAAGATGGCAGATTCGCTTTGCCTGTTGACCTGACACAATAGCCAGCCTGACGGATATATTATGAACCCTTTACAAACTCTGGGCGTTAAGCTCGCGCGCAGCTTGCCGCCAGAAGCGGCCCACCGCGCAGCTATTGCAGGACTGAAGACAGGGCTGGGGCCTAGGGCGGCGGCTAATCTTTATCCGCGCCTTGCCAGCACATTATGCGGGCTCTCATTACCTAATCCCGTTGGGCTTGCTGCAGGCTTTGATAAAGACGCCGAAGTGCCTGACGCGATGCTCGCGGCTGGATTTGGCTTTGTTGAATGCGGAACCGTTACCCCATTGCCGCAAGCGGGCAATCCCAAGCCGCGCTTATTTCGCTTGGCCGAGGACAAGGCCGTGATTAACCGCATGGGCTTTAATAATGGCGGGCTGGATATTTATTGCAAACGCCTTGCCGCGCGTAAGGGCAAGCCCGGCATTGTGGGCGCTAATGTTGGCGCAAATAAAACCAGCCCAGACCGCGTGGGCGATTATAATACAGCCTTGCGCGCCGTTTGGGATTTAGCGGATTATTTCACGATCAATATTTCCTCGCCAAATACGCCCGGCCTGCGCGATCTCCAAGGTGAGCAAGCTATGGATGATCTGCTGGGCAGTCTTGAGCAGACGCGCAAAGAGCTATCTAAGGGACATGCCGCGCCGCCAATGTTTTTAAAAGTCGCGCCCGATCTGGATAATGAGGCGGCAGGGCGCATTGTTGACCAAGCGCTTAAATTTGGCGTCTCTGCCATTATCATTTCCAATACAACGCTTGATAGGCCTGCCAGTTTAAAAAGCCAATATGCAGATCAAAGCGGTGGCTTATCTGGCGCGCCTCTGACTAAGCGGGCCGATAATATGCTCTTTGAATTTGCGGCGGCGAGCAAGGGGCGCATCGCGCTTATCGGGGTTGGCGGAATTGGCAATGGTGAAGATGCCTACCGCAAAATCAGGCTAGGGGC
>JALZUP010000008.1 GCA_023301505.1 Robiginitomaculum sp. | reverse complement strand
GCAGAAATGCCAGCCAAGGGGGGCGTTACAGGGCCCGGGATGAGCAAATCATGCTCGTCGGGGGTGCCGGGGGTCGGCACCGAGGCGCTGTCGACGTCGTGCAAAACCGACGCGACAGGCACTCGAAGGAGTGGGCAAGAGGAGATACCGAGCAAATCGCCGGGTTCCAACTCCGCTGTGCCAGCTAGAGGGATCTGTTGAAGACCGTTTTCGACGAAATGGCCGTCGGGCGTGGGATCAGTGGCGCTATGGAGCATCTCAACGAGATAGCTGCCTGCCAGAGCCGGAGTGCCGTTACTTCGAACCAAGGAAACTTTGACGAGTTGGCGCTCACGCGAGAGCGAAATACCTGTGTCGCCCGCGTAGAGGAGATGATAACCTCCGGCCGGGGCCGAAAAATCCGAGACAAAAGCCACGGCTCCAGTCGAATTTTGATGTGATAACGTGAGATCACCGAGAACGCGACTATCGCTCGGGCGCGGGGGCAGGGTACGGTAGGAGCGTTCGCTGAACCGCATCCAACTATCGCGGCCGAGGAGGACAGCGTGTTGCATGGCCTCGGGGGGGACGATGTAAGCCCAAACTGCTAGAGACGCGGTCGGTCGGTCGTTGTGCAGGAATTGTATGCTTAAACGTACGGTGGTGGAAGTCTGTAGGGGGGGGGATTTTCCGAATCCGCCCCAAGATCGCGGAGGGGTGTTAGTTTCGCAAAGAGTCGTGGCGGCGCCTGACCGAACCATGTGCTTCCAGACGTCACGGTTGATGAACGACTGAGGGGAACCCGTATCCAGGAGGGCTATGCAACCATATTGTGTGGAAGCGGGGCCACTGTGGGTGTGGATCTTGGTTGTGAATGACCGATGGTCCATTGTGACAACACCGGGGACAAGACACGGTCCCTGTTCAGCGAGGGGTACGGCGCTTGTCGCGGCTGGCCCTGCTGTGGGTGTTACAGAGAAAACATGGCCGTCCTGATCCGGCGGCACGTCTAGGGCGAGGGCCGGATATCCTGAGGGAGCGGTGGGCCTGTCACAGGTCCGAAGACGCTGTCGAGAGGAAGGGTCTACCTCAAATATGTAGTCTCGACCCCGCTCCGGCGGGGTGCCTCGCGGAGGAGACGTACTGTGGTGGCGCGTCGGTGGCGGCTCACGGCCACGGAGGAGTTGGCGCACAAGCTGCAGGGCTTTACCCAACAGGTTGAGGCCGCGCCAAGTGGAGGGGCGTTGGGCGTTTTCGTGGTCCGCCCTGTAGCCTATCCCCCAGATGTTATCGTAAGGGCTTGCTTCTGCAAGCAGCTGGTCGCCGGTACCCAGCAGATGCTGTTGCATAGCTGAGTTTTGGGAAAATTTAGCGTAGGACCCGACAAGCACGATATTTTCGCGCTCGCGTTCCCACACGTCGGCATCAAAATTGCGTACCGCGCGTCCGTATTGTTTGTGAAGCTTGGGATCGGATACACGCATGATTTTTTGAAGCGCGCTGTGGTCGCCGAAGAGGCGACTTTTCTCTGCGGCGAAAAATTGTTCCGCGCATAAGTAAGAGGTGCCATCTACTGTGAAGCGAGAAGGTGTCCATTGCGAGAAGCAAGAGGGAGGTTGCCAGAAAAACACGATATCGGGGGTGCAATATTCTTGGCCAGCATCGAACGCGGCGGCTGGAGAGGCGGCGTGAGCATGGGGGGGGGGCGAGTTTAAGCCTCCCGGATAGCTGGAGGGGCCGTTTATCGTGTACGGTACCCCGCTCGCTACTTGTCCCGCAGGGGCTTCCACCGAAGTACCCGAGATGGGGACGCATTCGCTTGGGATGGTCGCTGCGGCGGCTCCCGAATTATTACGGGGGGCGGCCGAGGGCTCCAGACCGATCCTCCTAGACAAGGTCAGCGAGTCTTCCTCCGCCTGTGCGGAAGGCAAGCTAAGTGCGTCCACGAAACTTGGTGTTGTCAGCACTGTCGGCGAGGCAGATGGGGTCCTATGATTCCGACTGCCAAAAGCCCCTTCCGGAACAAGGGTGTCGCGGTTTCGCGCGAAGGGTGTAGCTGCGGTTGAACCCTGTGGGGGAAATACGTCCCCTACCGGCTCATCGGCCGCCGGCTGGGCGCCGGGGGTCGAGGAAAAATCCTCAGCCTCGCGCTGATCAGAAGGGGCGTCTAGATGAGCAACATCTGGGCGTTCTTCGTCAATGGCGATAAGCTGGGGGTTTCGACCGGTCTTGCGTGCAGACGTCGAGCGGAGCGCCAATACAGAGCTCTTACGTCCGGGACTCCCGTACCCGCACCTCAAGGCGACCTTCACGTTTGGGGAGCGACGCCCGAACGTGGCAGAAGCCTCAGTAAGTGGGATAGTGGAAGACGCATGCGAATTATTACGACCAATATTATTGTCGTCTACGCTGGGGGCAGGAGCGCTACGCGCACCAGGGCCCGGCGGCAAAAATCCCATATGGGGGGGGGCGATAGGGGCGTTACGGCCTATGCCATCTTCGCGGGGGGGGGAGGCGTTAAGCTCGCCCGTACCCTGCGGTAAAGTGCCTACAAAGGAGGGGGCTATCGGGGTGTTACTGCCGATGCCGTCTACGCTAGGGGGGGTGGTGTGACACTCATCCTGACCCGGCTGTAAATTACGAACAGGCGCGGCTGAAACGCGGCAGCCTTGAGAACGGTTAGATTTGTCTCCCGAAAGTGCTGCAGGCGGAACAGGGAGAG
>JALZUP010000007.1 GCA_023301505.1 Robiginitomaculum sp. | reverse complement strand
CTTATCGTACCAATTGCTATGGAAGAGAAGCTTCGCTTCGCTATCCGCGAAGGTGGCCGCACAGTCGGCGCCGGCGTTGTTGGTAAAATTATTGAGTAAATTATTAGGCTGCGCTGCCTTTCTCTAAGGTGCGCGGCCTTCGCTGTTTTAAAGTGTGAAATCGGACTGAACTTATGGAACGTCAAAATATCCGCATTCGGCTAAAAGCCTTTGACCACAGAATTCTAGATCATTCGACTCTGGAAATCGTCTCAACGGCTAAGCGTACAGGTGCAACTGTGCGTGGACCGATTCCGCTACCTACGCGCATCGAGAAGTTCACTGTGAACCGCTCGCCGCACGTAAATAAGAAATCTCGTGAGCAATTCGAAATCCGTACGCATAAGCGTATGCTCGATATTGTTGACCCAACACCGCAAACTGTGGACGCGCTGATGAAGCTCGATCTCGCGGCGGGTGTTGATGTTGAAATTAAGCTGGGAGCGTAAGATGCGATCCGGAGTTATTGCAAAGAAATTGGGCATGACCCGCGTATTTAGCGATACGGGATCTCATGTGCCAGTCACTGTGCTCGCCCTAGAGGATGTGCAGGTTGTTGCGCAAAAAACGCAAGAGACTGATGGCTATACAGCGCTTCAGCTCGGTGCGGGTAATGCCAAGCCTAAACGCGTCTCTAAAGCTGAGCGTGAGCGGTTTGCTAAGGCCGCTGTTGCGCCAAAGCAAAAGCTTGTTGAATTTCGCGTGCCAGCTGACAACTTTATTGAGATTGGCGCGACGTTGACGGCGGATCACTTTGTTGCGGGTCAGAAAATTGATTGCGCGGCGACGTCAAACGGTAAGGGTTTTGCGGGCGCGATGAAGCGCTGGAACTTTGGCGGTCTGCGGGCGACCCATGGTGTGTCTATCTCGCATAGATCGCATGGCTCAACAGGTCAGTGTCAGGATCCGGGCAAGGTTTTTAAAGGCAAGAAAATGGCGGGCCATATGGGCGCACGCCGTATCACAACTCAAAATCTTGAAGTTGTGCGTGTTGATGCCGATCAAGGTCTGGTTTTGGTGAAGGGCGCTGTGCCCGGGTCAAAAGGGTCTTGGATTGAAGTTCGCGATGCCGTCAAAGGTACAAAAGCTGATAATTTGCCATTGCCGGGTGCATTCCGCGCCGCGGGCAGCGCAGCTCCATCAGCAGGTGAGGAAGAATAGTCATGAAACTCGATGTGACAAAAATGGATGGCAAAAAGGCAGGGTCTGTTGATCTTGACGATGGCATCTTCGGCCTAGAGCCGCGCAAAGATATTTTGCACCGCATGGTGCGGTATCAACTGGCCAAGCGTCAGTCTGGTAACCATCAGGTTCAAGAGCGTGGTGATGTCAAAAAGACAACAAAGCGTATTGGTAACCAAAAAGGTGGCGGTACGGCCCGTCATGGTAACGGAGCTGTGTCTCAGTTCCGCGGGGGTGGTAAAGCCCATGGCCCGCGTACACGCGATCACAGTATTGCGTTGCCTAAAAAGGTTCGCGCGCTTGCTCTTAAGCATGCTCTGTCGGCAAAAGCTGTCGCTAATGAATTGATCGTTGTGGATGAGGCGGCTTTGTCGGCTGCGAAAACATCTGATCTGGTCAAAATTTTGGCTAAGCTTGGCGTGACAAATGGTTTGATTATTGGCGGCACAGCCGTTGATTTGAACTTGTCGCAAGCGGCTCGCAATATCCCTAACCTCGATGTCCTGCCAAGTCAGGGTGCCAATGTTTATGACATTTTAAAGCGTCACACATTGGTCCTGTCTAAACAGGCTGTCCAAGATTTGGAGGCTCGCCTGAAATGAGTGCTGCAGCCCGTCATTACGACACGATCGTCGCCCCTGTGATTACAGAGAAAACCTCTCTGGTATCTGAAAACAACCAAGTTGTGTTTCAGGTTCAAAACAGTGCAAATAAAAAAGAAATCAAGGAAGCGGTTGAAGCTTTATTTGGTGTAAGCGTTGTTGCTGTCAACACGCTTGTCACTAAGGGCAAAACCAAGCGTTTTCGCGGAACCCCGGGGCGCCGTAAAGATATCAAAAAAGCTGTTGTCACGCTTAAAGATGGCGACAGCATTGATATTTCAAGCGGTCTATAGGGAGGAAATAAGTCATGGCTTTAAAGACATTTAAACCGACCTCACCGTCACGCCGTAATCTGGTTCAAGTTGACCGTTCCGAGCTCTATAAGGGCCGTCCGGAAAAATCTTTGACAGAGGGTCTGACCAAAACAGGTGGCCGTAATAATAAAGGCCGTATCACGTCGCGCCGTCAGGGCGGGGGGCATAAGCGCCTCTACCGTATGGTCGACTTCAAGCGTAATAAGCTTGATGTTACGGCGACGGTTGAACGTATTGAATATGATCCAAACCGCACGGCTTTCATTGCCTTTATCACTTATGATGATGGCACAAAGTCTTACATTATTGCTCCGCAGCGCCTTGCTGTAGGTGATAAGGTTGTCTCAGCGACGAGTTCTGCTGATGTTAAGCCGGGTAATGCAATGCCACTTCGCGGCATGCCTGTTGGGACAATCATTCACAATGTTGAAATGAAGCCTGGAAAAGGCGGCCAAATCGCACGCTCTGCGGGCGGTTATGCTCAGCTCGTTGGCCGAGATGGCGGCTATGCTCAGGTGCGTCTGAAGTCTGGCGAAATGCGCGCAATTCATCAAGAATGCCGCGCCACAGTTGGTGCTGTGTCAAATCCAGATCACATGAATATTAATCTGGGCAAGGCTGGCCGTAAACGCTGGCTTGGTAAGCGTCCGCAAGTTCGCGGCGTAGCCATGAACCCAGTTGATCACCCGCATGGTGGTGGTGAGGGCCGTACCTCTGGTGGTCGTCATCCTGTGACGCCTTGGGGTAAGCCCACAAAAGGCGCGAAGACGCGCTCTAACAAGGCGACGGATAAATTTATTATCCGCTCACGCCATAAGAAGAAGAAACGGTAGGATAAGCTTATGTCACGCAGTGTTTGGAAAGGTCCGTTTGTTGACGGCTATCTGCTGAAAAAAGCAGCGGCGACTCGCGAAAGCGGGCGCACAAATATCGCCATTAAGACGTGGTCTCGCCGGTCTACAATTTTGCCAAGCTTTGTTGGCCTGAACTTTCAGGTTCACAATGGCAATAAATTCGTGCCCGTTAACGTCACAGAGGACATGGTGGGTCACAAGCTTGGCGAATTTGCGCCAACTCGGACTTATTATGGCCATATGGTTGATAAGAAAGCGAAGCGGAGCTAGTTATGTCTAAGACAAAAAATCCACGCCGGGTTGCCGAGAATGAAGCTATGGCGAAGACGCGCATGTTGCGTACAAGTCCGCAAAAGCTAAATCTTGTTGCGCAAATGATCCGCGGCCAAAAAGTTGAAAAAGCTTTGGCTGACCTTGAGTTTTCACGCAAGCGTATCTCTACAGATGTGCGCAAGACGCTGCAAAGCGCCATTGCCAATGCTGAAAATAATCACGGCCTTGATATTGATAGCCTAATCGTGTCCGAAGCCTTTGTTGGTAAAAATTTGGTCATGAAGCGTTTTCGGGCTCGGGCTCGTGGCCGCGGCGCTCAGATTTTGAAACCGTTTTCTGAGCTGACAATTATTGTCCGCGAAGTGCAGGAAACAGAGGAGGCCGCGTAATGGGTCAGAAGATTAATCCAATCGGTCTGCGTCTTGGCATTAACCGTACATGGGATAGCCGCTGGTATGCAAATGCGTCTGAATTTGGCGATTTGCTACATCAAGATTTGAAAATCAGAGGGTTTTTGCGTCAGGAGCTTAAGCAAGCATCTGTATCAAGTATCATCATTGAGCGCCCACATAAAAAATGCCGCGTCACGATTTACACGGCGCGTCCGGGTGTTGTGATTGGTAAAAAAGGCGGTGACATTGAAAAGCTTCGCCAGAAGCTATCAACAATGACCGATAGTGAAGTGTTCCTCAACCTTGTTGAAGTGCGCAAGCCTGAGATTGATGCAACGCTTGTTGCGGACGGAATTGCCCAGCAGCTTGAGCGCCGCGTGTCTTATCGCCGCGCTATGAAGCGGGCTTTGCAGGGCGCAATGCGCTTAGGTGCGATTGGCTGCAAAATCAAAATTGGTGGCCGTTTGGGCGGTGCTGAAATTGCGCGTATTGAGCAATATCAAGAAGGCTCTGTGCCTTTGCATACTATGCGGGCTGACATTGACTATGGTGTGGCGCGTTCCATGACAGCCATGGGCATTATCGGCATTAAAGTCTGGATTAATAAGGGCGAGATCATGGAACATGATCCGTCTGCCCACGAACGCCGCATGAATGAGCAGGGCAATGAGCGCTCTGGTGGTGGCCGTGGCCGAGATAATCGTGATCGCGGCGAACGCCGTCAACGCGCGAATTAAGAAGAAGAGACGTAAGCGATGTTACAGCCAAAACGTACAAAATACCGTAAGGCCCATAAAGGCCGGATCAAAGGTGTTGCCAAAGGCGGCTCAACTTTGAATTTCGGATCTTATGGTCTGAAAGCTTTAGAGCCTGAGCGCGTAACGGCGCGCCAGATCGAGGCCACACGCCGCGCGATTACGCGTCACATGAAGCGTGCAGGTCGTGTTTGGATCCGCATCTTTCCAGATGTGCCTGTGACCAAGAAGCCAACCGAAGTTCGGATGGGTAAAGGTAAAGGTTCTGTGGAATTTTGGGCTTGTAAGGTTAAGCCCGGCCGGATCATGTTTGAAATTGATGGCGTAAGCGATGCAGTCGCCCGCGAAGCTCTGCGTCTTGGCGCAGCTAAGCTTCCGGTCAAGTGCAAAGTTGTTACGCGTCCGGGCGAATAGGAGAGGCTGTTATGGCTGATAAAGATCTTAATGTCGTAAATCTGCGCCCTCTGACAGAGGACCAGCTAAATGAAAAGCTGATTGCTTTGAAAAAAGAGCAGCTAAATTTACGCTTTCAAGCGGCGACTGGCCAGCTTGAGAAAACAGCACGTATTCGCGAAATTCGCCGCGGCGTTGCTCGTATTAAAACTTTGCAGCGCGAGACCCGCGCTAGCGAAGCTAACTAGGTAGGGTAGAGAAATGCCAAGACGAATTTTGCAAGGCGTTGTTGTGTCTAATAAGGGCGATAAAACAGTTGTGGTTCGCGTCGAACGGACCTATCTGCATCCGCTGCTGAAAAAGACGGTTCGCCGGTCTAAAAAATATCACGCTCATGATGAGGGTAATGTTGTCAAAACAGGGGCGCAGGTGTCCATTCAAGAATGCCCGCCACGTTCCAAACTGAAACGCTGGGAAGTTGTCGCTGGATAATCCAGACGACAAAACTGCTAGCAAGTAAAAGAGGTCTGATATGATTCAGATGCAATCAAATTTGGATGTCGCCGATAATTCCGGTGCTCGCCGCGTACAGTGCATTAAAGTGCTGGGCGGTGCCAAACGCCGTTACGCCCATGTTGGCGATACAATTGTGGTGTCCATTAAAGAAGCCATTCCGCGCGGACGCGTGAAAAAAGGTGAAGTGCGCAAGGCTGTTGTCGTGCGTGTTGCCAAGGATATTCAGCGCCGTGATGGCAGCGTTATCCGTTTTGACGGCAATGCCGCTGTTATCGTTAATGATAAGGGTGAGCCTTTAGGAACACGGATTTTTGGCCCTGTGCCGCGTGAGCTGCGCGCCAAAAATCACATGAAAATCGTCTCTTTAGCTCCAGAGGTGCTGTAGTCATGGCTGCGAAAATTAAAAAAGGCGACACAGTGGTCGTCATTGCTGGCAAAGACAAGGGTAAGACCGGTCAAGTCACGCGCGTTATTACTGCGCAGAGCCGTGTTATCGTCTCTGGCGTTAATATTGTGAAACGTCACACGAAGCCAACACAGGACAATCCTGATGGCGGCATCCGCACATTCGAAGCGAGCGTGCATGTGTCAAATGTTTCTGCAGTTGATCCAAAGTCTGACAAACCAACACGTGTTGGCTTTACGACTTTGAAAGATGGTAAAAAGGTCCGCGTGGCCAAAAAGTCTGGCGAGGTCCTCGATGTCTAAAGCTTATGAGCCGCGCTTAGCCGCGAAGTACCGCAATGAGATCAAAGCGGTAATGCAAGAAAAGTTTAGCTATACTAGCCCAATGCAAATGCCATATATTGAGAAAGTTGTTCTGAATATGGGTGTTGGCGCGGCTGTCGGTGATAGCAAGAAGATCAAATCTGCGATTGCAGATATGCAAGCCATTGCGGGTCAAAAACCTGTCCCGACTGTGGCCAAGAAATCTATTGCGGGCTTTAAGCTTCGTGATGGCATGACGATTGGCTGTAAGGTAACCCTTCGTGGTGATCGCATGTATGAATTCCTCGACCGTCTTGTGAACGTGGCTTTGCCGCGCGTGCGTGACTTTCGCGGACTAAATGGTAAAAGTTTTGACGGTAATGGCAATTATGCCATGGGCCTAAAAGACCAAACTGTTTTCCCTGAGATTGACTATGATCAAATTGATCAAATCTGGGGTATGGACATTGTTGTGGCAACTAGCGCGCCCAATGATGAGCAAGCAAAGGCGCTATTGGCAGAGTTTGACTTCCCGTTCCGCAATTAGGCGCGGCTGATCAAATTAACGCAATAGGCAAAGCAGGCCCATATGGGCTTCGCAAATGGAGAAACTAAATGGCTAAAGTAAGTTCAGTCGAGCGTAACAAAAAACGTGAACGCCTCGTCGAAAAATATGCCGCAAAACGCGCCGAATTAAAGGCGATCGCCCGCAATACAGAATTGCCGGTTGAAGAACGTTTTGCTGCCCAGCTTAAATTATCAGAGCTGCCACGTAATTCAGCGCCGACACGCATTCGCAATCGCTGCGAAGTGACGGGCCGCCCGCGCGGTTATTACCGTAAAGTTAAAATGTCCCGTATCGCACTACGTGAGCTTGGCTCATCTGGTATGATTCCGGGCCTTGTGAAATCTAGCTGGTAGGAGGGTAGAATGTCTTTTAGTGATCCTCTCGGCGATATGCTGACACGTATCCGCAACTCTTTGATGCGCGGTAAGTCAAAATGCGAAACGCCTGCCTCTAAATTGCGCGCACGTGTTCTCGATGTTTTGGCTGATGAAGGCTATATTCGCGGTTATAGCGAAGTTGAAAAAGACGGCTTTAAAGTCTTTGAAGTCGAGCTGAAATATTTTGAAGGTGCCCCTGTTATTCGTCACATCCAGCGTGTGTCAAAACCGGGCCGCCGTGTGTATTCATCTGTTAAGAGTCTCCCGCAGATCCGTAATGGTCTGGGCATCGCGATCCTCTCAACGCCTAAAGGCGTTATGAGTGACCACGCGGCGCGCGACAATAATGTCGGCGGCGAAATTCTTTGTCACGTAAGTTAGGGGGCAGATTAGATGTCTCGTATTGGTAAACAAGCTGTCACGATCCCATCTGGGGTGACGTTGACACAATCTGGTCAGGCCGTGACCGTTAAAGGGCCAAAGGGTGAGCTGAGCTTTACGCTTCCATCTGCCGTTACTGGCAAGCTGGACGGTGATAAGTTCGCAATCACGCCTGTGGCCGAAGATAAGACAAGCCGCTCCATGTGGGGTATGTCACGCACAATGATCGCTAATCTGATCGAAGGCGTGGTAAATGGCTATAGCAAGAATCTAGAGCTTCACGGTGTTGGTTATCGCGCGCAAATGAAGGGTAAGACCCTCGTATTGCAGCTCGGTTTCTCGCATGACGTAGAGTTTGAAACGCCAGAAGGTCTGGAAATCAAAGTGGCTAAGCCAACTGAGATCACAGTGTCTGGTATTGATAAGCAAGCTGTGGGTCAAGCCGCCGCCAAAATCCGCGAATATCGTAAGCCTGAGCCTTATAAAGGCAAAGGTGTACGTTATCAGGGCGAATATGTCCGCCGCAAAGAAGGTAAGAAGAAGTAGCCATGAAAAGCGCACATGCAAATACTAAACGCCGCGCCCAGCGCGTGCGTCGTCGCCTCAAAAAGAACAATAATGGCCGTCCTCGGTTGTCAGTGTTCCGTTCGAGTAAAAACATTTACGCCCAGATCATCGATGATGCGCAGGGCGTAACTCTAGCTGCGGCTTCTAGCCTTGAATCCAAGGATAAGGGCTCTGATGTTGCCGCCGCGCAAGCTGTTGGCAAATTGATCGCTGAGCGCGCAGCTAAGGCCAAAGTCGGCGATGTCGTCTTTGACCGTGGTGGTTACCTCTTTCATGGCCGGGTTAAAGCTCTGGCAGATGCGGCGCGTGACGCCGGTCTTAAGTTCTAGGAGAATATAATGGCTCGTGAAGATAGAAATAATAAGCGCGGCAATCGCGAAGAAGAGCAAAGCGAATTTATTGATCGCTTGGTTCACATTAACCGCGTGGCAAAAACCGTAAAAGGTGGTCGCCGTATGGGCTTTGCTGCCCTTGTGGTTGTTGGCGATGAAAAGGGCCGTGTTGGTTTTGGTAAGGGTAAGGCCCGCGAGGTTCCTGAAGCCATCCGCAAGGCGACTGAAGAAGCCAAAAAGACAATGATCCGCGTCCCATTACGTGAAGGCCGTACGTTGCACCATGATGTGCGCGGGCGTCACGGAGCGGGTAAAGTTATCATGCGCGCTGCCCCTCCAGGGACAGGCGTGATTTCTGGCGGTCCAATGCGCGCGGTTATGGAATGTCTTGGCGTTCAAGACGTTGTTGCAAAATCGCTAGGTACATCGAACCCATATAACATGGTTCGCGCGACATTTGATGGTCTTAAGCGCATGGAAAGCCCGCGCACGATTGCTGCTAAGCGTAGCAAAAAAGTGGGTGAGCTTGTGACACGCCGTCAAGACGGGGCTTCTGCTCCAGAAGCGCTTGACGCTTAATTGGCGATATTGATTTAAAAAGTGAGATAGGGCTATGGCCGCTAAAAAGACACTCAAAGTTAAACAGACGGGTAGCCCCATTCGCCGCCCGAAAGATCAACTGGCAACACTTAAAGGCCTTGGCCTTGGCAAAGTTGGCCGTGTGCGTGAGCTGGAGGATACACCTTCTGTTCGCGGTATGATCAACAAGATCAGCCACATGGTTGAAATTGTAGACTAGCAATAATTTACAGGCCCAAGCGCGAGCCCGCGCGGTCTGATGGAGACGAAGATGCGTTTGAACGAACTTGCTGATAATCCTGGCGCAACAAAGGCGCGCCTTCGCGTAGGCCGCGGTGTTGGCTCTGGTAAGGGTAAAACTGCTGGACGTGGTGTAAAAGGTCAAAAGTCACGCTCTGGTGTGAGTATTAATGGCTTTGAAGGCGGTCAAATGCCGATCTATATGCGCCTACCTAAGCGCGGTTTTAATAAGCCAAACCGCTTGAAATTTGCTGAGCTGACTATTCGCCGCTTGCAACAAGCTATTGATGCAGGTGTTTTGCCAAAAGGCGAAATTGATGCAGCAGCTCTTGTTGCCGCTGGCGTTATTCGCCGCCCGCTTGATGGCGTTCGCCTCATTGGTAGTGGCGAGCTGTCCAAAGCGGTTAAGCTAACTGTGCGCGGCGCGTCTGCTGGCGCGGTTAAAGCTGTTGAAGCGGCGAAAGGCTCTGTGAACATTGTTGACGAAAAGCCAGCTAAGCCTGTTAAGGCGGAGGCAGCCCCTAAAGCCAAAGCGGCTCCAAAGCCTAAAGCGGCTCCAAAGCCAAAAGCTGAAAAGCCAGCGGCAAAGCCAAAAGCGCCAGCGCCTAAAGTTCTTTACACAGATGGCCCAACAGACGGCGACCCTGATGATCTTAAGAAGATCAAAGGCATTGGCCCTAAATTTGAAGGCGATCTGAACTCTAAGGGCGTCTATTATTTCCGCCAAATCGCAGCGTGGAAAAAAGCTGACGTTGAAATGGTTGAGGGTGTTATTGATAGCTTCCCAGGCCGTATCGAGCGTGATGGGTGGATTGCTCAAGCGAAAGAATTTTCAAAAGGCTCGTAAGAGCTAGGCAGCGTCTAGATCATATTTGAGTTTTCGAGTATGATTTGAGTAAATTAAAGTCCGCCGCTCTTTATTTTCGGCGCATTTGCCCCCAAATGGGGGCAATACTTTATTGAAGGAACGGTAATTATGGCCTCAGCATCGGAACAATTAGCCTCTAATCTGAACCTTTCTGTCTTTGGCAAAGCGAAAGATCTTCAGAAGCGCATCTTGTTCACTTTGATGGTTATGGTCATTTATCGCCTTGGGACTTATGTACCTATTCCTGGCGTTGATATGGATGTTTATACGTCTGCTTTTACGGCGGGTCAGGGCGGCGTTTTAGGTAAAGCGAATGTATTTTCTGGCGGTGCGGTTGAACGCATGGCTGTATTTGCCCTTAATGTGATGCCTTATATTACGGCTTCCATCGTCATGACGATGATGAAGAAAACCGTTCCGAGCCTTGTCGTGCTTGATAAGGATGGAGGACAGCAGGGCCGTGAACAAATCAACCAATATACGCGCTATTTGACCGTGTTTTTGGCTATTTTCCAAGCTTACGGCATCGCTAAAGTGCTTCAAGTTCCCAGTGATGGGGGCGTGACGGCGGCGATTAATCCGGGCTTGTTCTTTGATACGACAACGGTTGTGACACTTGTTGGCGGAACGATGTTTTTGATGTGGCTAGGTGAACAAATTACCGCGCGCGGGATTGGCAATGGCGTCTCACTTATTATCTTTGCGGGTATTGTGGCTGAGTTCCCAAGTGCGATTTATCAAATTTTACAACTGGGCGCCGAAGGCTCAATCAATAATACGTTGGTTATTTTGATCCTTGTTATGGCGATTGCTTTGACAATGTTGATTGTCTTTATTGAGCGTGCCCAGCGCCGCTTATTGGTACAATATCCCAAGCGGCAAATGGCTGGCGGTAAGCAATTTGGCGGTGAGAGTTCATTCTTGCCGCTTAAGCTAAACACAGCCGGCGTTATCCCGCCAATCTTTGCCAGCTCTATCTTGCTATTGCCCGGCACGGCAGGGCAGGTGGCTGGGGAAAACATCCCTGAATGGATGCGGATTATGCTTGCCTATATTGGTTATGGGCAGCCTGTCTATCTAGCGCTATATGGCCTTTTGATTATCTTCTTCTGTTTCTTCTATACGGGCTTTGTGTTTGACGCCGAAGACACGGCAGATAATCTACGCAAACAAGGGGGCTTCTTGCCTGGCATTCGCCCCGGCGCGCGCACAGCGGAATATCTGCAATATGTGATTGTTCGCCTGACTTTGATCGGCGCGCTCTATGTGGCCTTTGTCTGTGTTCTGCCTGAATATTTCATTGCGCAAAATCAAGCTATTCCGCCAAGTGTCGGTATGTTGATTGGCGGTATGTCGCTTTTGATTATTGTGTCGGTGACGATTGAAACCGTGACGCAAATCCAGTCTCATTTGATTGCCCATCAATATGAAGGATTGATCAAGAAGAGTAAAATGCGGCGTCAACGGCGCTAAGGGCTGGTTGTCAGGGTTGCCCAAAGCTTGCTCGCTAAATTTGCTAGGCAAGCCTATTAGGGCAGGCGGCTTGGCGGCTAAATTTAAGGAAGGTTTCTATGGGGTTTAATCTAATTATGTTCGGGCCGCCCGCGGCGGGCAAAGGAACCCAAGCTAAGAAGCTAGTGGCAGAGCATGGCTATGTGCAGCTCTCTACAGGTGACATGTTGCGTGCTGCGCGTGCCTCTGGCTCAGAGCTAGGAAACCGCGTGGCCGGCATTATGGATAGCGGCGGCTTAGTGTCCGATGAGATTGTTATTGCCCTGATCGAAGAGCAGCTTGAAAATAACCCAGAGGCGACAGGTTTCATCTTTGACGGCTTCCCGCGCACATTAGAACAAGCCAAGGCGCTAGATGTCAGTCTGGCGGCTAAGGGCACGCAAGTGCATAGCGTGATCCGCCTTTGCGTTAATGATGACGTTTTGGTTGGGCGCATTGAAGAGCGCGCTAAGACTGAGGGGCGCGCAGATGATACAGTCGACGCGCTTAAGCAGCGTTTGGCCTCATATAATAAGAATACAGCCCCGCTTCTGCCATTTTATGCGCAGCAGGGTAAATTGGCAGAAGTTGACGGTTTAGCGACTATCGACTCGGTTGCCGCGCAAATTGCGCAAATTTTGGAGAATCAAAGGGCCTAATCAGGCTTTAAACTAGGATTTATGCGGCTTTTATACGCGCAGGTATGACAGACCTCGCAAGGCGCTAAAAATAAGAGGCTTACATTAGCTTTTAAGAAGGTTTTACGCCTTTGTGAGCTTGACGTAGGTAAAGTTAAATATATAAGTACGCTTTCCGCGGAAAGCCCCAGTTTTTCGCTGTTTTTGTATGCGTATATGGGGCGAACGCGCAAGATTTTTTACAGGAGACACATCGTGGCACGTATTGCTGGTGTAAATATTCCAACTAATAAGCGCGTTGTTATCGCGCTAACATATATTCACGGTATTGGCCCAGCCAAGTCACGCGAGATTGTTGATGCGGTTAATATCGCTGATGATCGCCGTGTCCAAGATTTGACAGACGCTGAAGTGCTGCAAATTCGTGAGCAAATTGATGCTAACCATTTGGTTGAAGGTGATCTGCGCCGTGAAACAGGCGGCAATATTAAACGCCTAATGGATATGGGTAATTATCGCGGCCTACGTCATCGCCGTGGTTTGCCTGTTCGTGGACAGCGCACACATACAAATGCGCGCACGCGCAAAGGCCCAGCGAAATCTATCGCTGGTAAGAAAAAATAAGGTAGGATTGGATTATGGCAAAAGAGACTTCACGGGTCCGCCGTTCCGACCGGAAGAATATTACATCCGGCGTTGCGCATATTAACTCAACTTTCAATAACACTATGATTACCATTGCCGATGCGCAGGGTAATACAATTGCATGGTGCTCTGCGGGTTGTAAGGGCTTTAAAGGCTCACGCAAGTCTACGCCATATGCGGCGCAAGTGGCGGCCGAAGAGGCGGGCCAAAAGGCGCAAGAGCATGGCATGCAAACATTGGAAGTTAATGTTAATGGCCCTGGCTCTGGTCGTGAGAGTGCTGTTCGTGCCCTCCAAGCTGTTGGCTTTACGATCACAACAATTCGTGACGTAACTCCTATCCCGCATAATGGCTGTCGTCCGCCAAAGCGTCGCCGCGTTTAAGGCAACCGTCGCTTAAAAGCGCATTTTTTATACGCCCGCCCTTTTATAGAGGCGGGCCTCATTGCAAGAGGCAAAACTGTGATCGAGAAGAACTGGCAAGAACTCATCCGCCCGATGAACCCTGAAATTATCGCTGGCCGCGACCCGCTTCGCCAAGCCCATGTGACAGCCGAACCGCTCGAAACTGGTTTTGGTATGACGCTGGGTAATGCCCTGCGCCGTGTCTTGCTGTCTTCGCTGCAAGGCTCTGCTGTCTCTGCGGTTCAGATTGATGGTATCGTCCACGAATTTACATCTATACCGGGCGTGCTCGAAGATGTGACAAATATCGTTTTGAACATGAAGGGTCTGGCTGTGCGCTTGCACAGTGAAGGTCCAAAGCGTGTCTTGCTTAAAAAGGATACGGCTGGCCCTGTTACAGGTGCTGATATTGAAGAAACAGCTGATGTTGAGATCCTCAACCCTGACCATGTTTTATGCACGCTTGATGAAGGCTCCAATATACGTATGGAGCTAACGATTACGAGCGGTAAAGGTTATGTTGCTGCGGCGGATAATCGTCCAGAAGATGCGCCAATTGGCTTGATTTCAATTGATGCGCTTTACTCTCCTGTCAAACGCGTCGCTTACCGTGTTGAAAACACACGTGAAGGCCAAGTGCTTGATTATGATAAATTGGTCATGGACATTGAGACAAATGGCGCGGTTACGCCAGAAGATGCTGTCGCTGTTGCGGCGCGTATTCTGCAAGATCAGCTACAAGTCTTTGTCAACTTTGACGATCCAGAGAGCGCCAAGCGTGAAGATGAGAAGCCAGAGCTTGACTTTAACCCAGCTCTGCTGCGCAAGGTTGATGAGCTAGAGCTATCTGTTCGCTCTGCTAATTGCCTGAAAAATGACAATATCGTTTATATTGGCGATTTGATCCAAAAATCAGAAGCTGAGATGCTGCGCACACCAAACTTTGGCCGCAAATCGCTTAATGAGATCAAAGAAGTTCTCGCCGCTATGGGCTTGCACCTTGGTATGGATGCGCCAAACTGGCCACCAGAAAATATCGAAGATCTTGCCAAGAAATATGACGACCATATTTAAGGTCGCCGAAACTAATATCTACTGTCTGTGAAGATACAAAATAAGAGGAATATGCCATGCGCCATCGCATTGCCCACCGCAAACTGAATAAAACGGCATCTCACCGTAAGGCTATGTTTGCCAATATGAGCAGCTCATTGATCGAGCATGAGCAAATCGTGACGACTCTGCCAAAGGCTAAAGAGCTACGTCCATTTGTGGAAAAGCTGATTACTTTGTCTAAAAAGGGTGACTTAAATAGCCGCCGTATCGCTATTGCGCGCACGCGTAATAAAGAGATGACAAAGAAGCTCTTTGAGGTTTTAGGCCCGCGCTATGCCGAGCGTAAAGGCGGATATATTCGCGTTCTTAAGGCTGGCTTCCGTCATGGTGATAATGCGCCTATGGCTGTGATTGAATTTGTTGACCGTGACGTGGCCGCTAAAGGTGCGGCTGATGTGGCGCGTAATGCTGAGCTTGAAGAGGCGTAAACGCACCTTCAAAACAACTTATAAATATAGCTAAAACCCGTCTCTTCGAGGCGGGTTTTGTCGTTTATTTTCATCAGTTTTCTGGCACTTTTCTGGCATTTTTCTGCCTGTTTAAACGGATTCAAAGGTGAAAATTACGTAAATTCATACAGCTTAACTGCATAAAATACTTATATTTGGCTTAGATTTTGCTATATTTATAGCAATTCTAATGATGCCTCTTTGGCGGGAGAAAAATGTGAAACGCTTTTTATATGCAGGGCTAAGCGCTGCACTCATGGGGCTAGCCTATGCGGCTCCGGCAGCAGCACAAGATGTGAGCCCAACTTTATTAATTGAAACAGGACCGAATGAAAATCCGCAATATCGCCGTGTTATCTTTGTAAAATATCTATCTGGCAGCACTGTTACGGCTAATTACCGCGCGGAGAACCGCACGGAATTTAAGCGCGTGGACAATACAACACCGCAAGAATTAGTAGAGAGCTGCGCGCGCGGGGCGAGCACGAGCCTTGCCGAAATTCAAGCTTTTGCCCGTGATGAAGCGGTGAGAAATAGGTCACGCAGTGCGCCTGAAACACGCAGTTTTTGTATTAAAAATGTCCCGAATTGGGAAACCCGCAATAAGGCCATCTATCTTGACCCTATTTTTGAGGGCCTGCCTGTCAGTATTCAGGGGCTGTAATTCGCCTATTTTGAGCGTTAATTTATAATATTTTTAAAGCGGCTTTTACAAAGAGGTAAGAGCCGTTTTTTTCTGCGCATTTCTCCCTCTTCCGTCAGTGATCTAATCATCTAGCCTCATCGTGTAAGAGAGAGCAGGGGCGGCTAGATTAGGCGCGCGTAGCGTCCCAGACGCTAAATTCATGGGCGATGCATTGTTTGATAAGCTCGCGCCAAACTGGCTCTGCAATCTGCTCTGATAGGCCTGCCTTGCGGGCCTGTAACAGGACTTTGCTCACGACATCCTCAATGCGCGCTTCGTCATAGACAGCCTCGCGGTTAGGCTTAATACGCGCGGCCGCTTTCATATAGGCCTGCCGCTTAACCAGCAAAGCCACGAGCTCTCGGTCAATCGCGTCTACGCCTTCGCGCACCTGCGCCATGCTCTGGCAATCAGCAGCCTTTTTCACAATATTTCCCGCGGAGCTTTTTGTGGCACCTTTTTTGGGAGGCGTAAGTTTATCTAACATAGTCATGATGTAAGCCGCTTAGCCAAATTTGCAAAGCGATGCAATGTCACAGGTGCAAATGAGGAGTTATCTTTTACGAAATCCGTTATTTGAATGCTGCCTGCTGTCCTATCAATTTTATCACTTCACGGCAGACGGCATGCCTGCACCTGTTTAAGAAAGTTCTAAGCCCTTTTTGCTATGAAGTTTCAAGACTAAAAGATGAGAGCGAAATGGGACTGGTTAGGCGTAGGGGCAGCTAAATGATTATTAAAACATCTGATCAACGCGTGCAGGATGAGAGCACCTTAAAGGCCTTGCTATTACGTTCGGATTTAAACCCTACGCAGCGTAGGGGCCTTGAAAAGGAATTAAGTGCATTGCGCTCAGGGCTAAAGGGCGAACGCGAGGCGGCTTACCAGATTGATTTTCATTGTGGCTCCAATGATAATTACGCGGTTATACATGACTTGCGTATTGAGCATGATGGTCAGGTGGCGCAAATTGACCATTTGGTTTTGGGGCGGTTTTTGTCGGTATTTGTTTGCGAGACGAAATATTGGTCAAATGGTATATCTATTAATGAGCACGGAGAGTTTACCGCCTATTATGGACGTAAATCTATTGGCATCCCAAGTCCGATTGCGCAAAATGCCCGCCATATAAAGCTTATGAAAAGGCTCCTAAAGACAGGGGAACTCGCGCGTCCAAAACGGTTAGGGATTAAGATGCCCCTTACATTGACGCCGCTAACGCTTGTCTCAACGAATGCAAAAATCTCGCGTCCAAAAGAGCAGGCGGGGGAGGCATTTTCGCAAATTATTAAAGCCGATCAGTTTTTTGATCACATCCAAGCGCATTTTGAAGCCAATATGTCTGCCCTTTTGCTTGGGAAACTCGTCTCGGTTAAAGCTCTACGCCGCCTTGCTCAATCTATTGCAGATTTACATAAGCCGATCACGATGGACTATGCGGCCAAATTTGGGATAAAGCCGCGTCCCGCCACGTGTCAAATGGCTTCCACGCCAGAAAATAT
>JALZUP010000006.1 GCA_023301505.1 Robiginitomaculum sp. | reverse complement strand
TGTTCTTCTTGCTCTGTGGATAATAAATTTAGACAAGTATTAATCAAAGGATAAGGCGCGTGGATATAGTTATCTTTTTCGTTTTCAGATTTTTCCAAAAGATTTTGTAACAATACATTTGGATTTTTCACATTATTCAAAAAAGCATTCGCTAGTTGATTTCTATAAAAACGATGAAAACTTAATGCATTTGGATTTGAAAAATATCCCAAAACAAATAATGCAAAAATCACCATCAAATAATAACTCACTTCTCCATATCCAATAAAATTTTCAGAATTCAAATTCGTTGCAAATACTCCTAAAAATATTACACCTAAAAATAACAACGCATAAGTCTCTACTCTATTAAAAAAATTAGACACCTTTAAATCATAACTCATTAACACATTTAATATGAAATGCGCAAACAATAATGCCGCTCCAATAGGAACAATTACATTAAATAAAAATCCTGCTACTTCTTCAAAACCATCTCTATCCAATGCAAATCTATCTATCAATAAAAAGACTAGATAACCCATCATACCTATAATAAAAGGACTCAACCAACTCATCAATAGGCTAATCATAAATCCAACTACCAAAACCAAACGATTAATAAATTTTGTAATTCCAGTTCCTGGAATCATATATTCACCAGTGTTCCTCAAGTGATCAATATGTGTTTCATTGAATAGCTCCTCATAGTTTCCATCAATTTCTTTCAAGGTAGCTTGAACATAAGCACCCGTATAACCTCCACCCGAAACAGTTGAGATATAATCCGCTCGCTTCAATAAATTAAATTCATTGAGCGTTTTTAAAAATCCTAAATTGATTGTTGCAGATCGAATACCACCGCCTGACAGAGCGATTCCAAATTTATTATCTTCGACCTCTTCAGGCTCTTCTAATTCTAAAATTTTTCTTCTTCTTTTTAATAATTCAGTTTCTCTCTCGATGACTTCATGATACTTGATTTCTTTTTCTTCGGATTTTTTTAACCCAAGAATATTCCTAACAAATTGTCTCCAGCGTTGTCTTAATGTCATTATTATCTTATTTAATTCTATGACAAATTCCATGTCTATGGAATTTGTCATAGAACGATTTTTTTTCTCCCAGTAAAAATATACTTTTGACTTTAAATAATTGAATCATTCACCTATTCTTTAGGGCAAACTCTTTATGTGTATAGGTGTATAAGTGTTAATGTGTATATGAGATTTATCTAAAATGATAAATCACTTACATGAATAGACTTAAGGTATTCGATAACTTTAATACATATACACTTATACACCTATACACGTAAGGCGTTTGTCTTACATTATTTCACTCAATAATTCATTCTTGAAAATAGCAATCAACACTAGATTTTTACTTCAAAATAAACTCGAAGGCATCGGGCGAGTTACTTATGAAGTATTGCGTCGTATGGTTGCTAATCATCCTGAAGATGAATTTATTTTTTTATTTGATCGTCCTTATCACTCTGATTTTATTTTTGGAAAAAATGTCAAACCCGTTGTTCTTTTCCCTCCGACTCGGCATCCTATTTTAATTGTAAGTTGGTTTGAGTTGGCAGTAAAAAGAGCTTTAGACAAATATCAACCTGATGTATTTTTTTCAACTGATGGATTTTGTAGTTTACGAAGTGAGGTCAAAACGGTCGTGATGATTCATGATATTGCTTATTATCATTTCCCTGAACAAGTTTCTTTTTTTATAAAAAAATTTTACCAAAATTTTCAACAACGTTATCTACAAAAAGCTAACAAGGTATTGACGGTTTCTCATTTTGTAAAAAATGATATTGTTGAAAATTTAAAAATACCTGCTGAAAAAATTCAAGTGGTACATAATGGAGGCAATGAAGCCTTCCAACCTTTGAGTAATATTTCCCAAAAAGAAATTCGAGAAAAATATGCTAACGGTCATCCTTATTTTTTTTATGTAGGTGCTGTTCATCCTCGAAAAAATATTCATGGATTGATCAACGCTTTTGATTTATTTAAAAATAAAACAAACACACCTCATCAATTATTAATCGGTGGAAGATTTGCTTGGCAAACTGGCAAAGTCAAAACGGCTTTTGATAATGCTACTCATCAAAAAGATATTCATTTTTTAGGTTACGTTACCAATGAGGAATTACCTCAATTGATGGGCGCAGCTTTTGCATTTGTTTATGTTTCTTTTTTTGAAGGATTTGGTTTGCCCTTATTGGAGGCGATGCAAGCAGAAGTTCCTTTAATCACTTCCAATATTTCTTCAATGCCTGAGGTAGCTGAAGATGCAGCTTTACAAGTCAATCCTCATGACTTAGATGATATTGTAAAAGCAATGTTACAATTTTTTGAAAACGAAAATTTAAGAAAAGAAAAAATTCAAAAAGGAAAGTTACAACGACAAAAATTTAATTGGGATAAATCTGCGGAGTTGGTTTATGAAGTTTTAAAGAACACCGCAGGTTCCTCTTTATGATTTATACATTCGCTTAACTTGAAATAACGCAGTTACCAAAAACAAAACTCCAATCAATCCTAACATCCATTGACCTTTATCTTTTAAAAACTCTATTAAAAGTAATCCAGTAAAAATATATAGTGCATGCATCACTACCGTTGCTACTCCTGATGCTACTACAAATGGCATGATTTGAAATTTTATTTTTCGAGTAATCAAAACGGTATTCCATGCCAACCAAAAAGGAATCATACTTGGATAGATAATACGAATTCCCATTCCTAAAAAAAAAGTCGGAATCGCAAATGAAGGAATAATTCCACCTTCTATATTTTTTGGCACACTCATCGCTCCATAAAAACAAGCGATACTTAATGCAACAAACAAAATCAATAATACTATTTCCATTATCCGAATCGCATTTTTTTTCTTCGACAACCAATCCGTAAATGGAACGATGTATCGTACAAATATAGCTTCCATAAATGCGCAACCACTCGAAAATAAAAGTGCAGCTTGAAGACCTTGTTCGATATTAATTTGAATTGCAATAAGATGAAGTGCTCCTATCATCGCAGAACCTGTCGCACTAATCAGAAAGCCTAAAAGAAAAGATTTCCAAAAACCTAATTCATTTTTTTTAAAAAATTCAAAAATAGATTTTTGGAGCATATAGAAATGATGGGGTATATTTTTTAAATGAGGTTGATTAATTTGGAAGAGGGAACAGGGAATAGAGACTAGGGAACTACAATCGAAAAAATTGGATTTTAAAGATGAGCAAACATTCTTCTCCTCGCTTAATGTAATGGTCTCTTATCTCTCTTCTAAAATAAACCTATGGCAATTCTTTATCCCATTTTTTCAACTTACCCATGTGTTTTGCAAATTGGAAAACTCTTTTCCAACCATCTCCGAAGGGTGTAAATTTTGCTCCTTTTTCATGGTTGGTAATACAGATGTCATATAGTTCATTCCACATTTTGAAAATCGTACGGTAAGTTTCCTTTGCCGTTTTTCCACAATGATATAAATGACCATAACCTGAATGTACTCCATTAAATTCTAGGATACCGTAATTCTTACCTTTTTTCAAATCCTCTAATGAGCTACATTTTATATCATAACGTCCATAAAATATCTTACCACTATGATGACTAATTTTATCAAAAAGAGCTACTAAATCTTCATCTACCTCTTCTACCAATTCAACTAATCGAGCACCATTTTTTCTATTCCCAGTTTGTATCAATTGTACAAATTCTCCTTTAGCAGGAACGGTATCCCATAACTTACTTTTTTTACGAAAAATTTCTTCTTCCCATTGGTAAGCTCTTACATCATCTTTTATTAATTGCTCCAAAGTAGAAATTCCATTTCCAATTACTGAAAGTGGTTTCTTCTCTGATAGTCCAACTATTCTTCCTTTCTTTTCATTTGGATGTCTTACATAAAATAATCCAACCTCCACATCAAAAGGAACAAATGCTTGAGCAATCCAATCTGCTTGTACTAAGTCATGATAATTTTTTAATTGCTCTTCATCATTTACCACTCTTACCATCAATCCAACCATCCCAACATCTGGTTTTACAATAAAAGGATATTCCAAATTGATAGATTCAATTTTAGTCAATACTTCACTAAATGAATTAGTAGGTTGTATCAAAATAGTATCTGGGTAGGTGCCTTCTGGTAAGAGATCATATACCTCAGATTTTGTCAAACCAAAAAAACTTCCAAATGTCATTTCTGGATTTGCAGTACTAAATAACCACATTGTTCGATTGACAATCGCCTTGTAAACGGCAAAGACATAAAGTGGAAAAAGAAAAACATTATTTGAATAGTTCTCCCAATTAGTGATACGTTCCCACAATGTAGGTTTCTCAAGAACCGGTGGTTCTTGCTGAGGATATACTTTTCTTTCTGTATGGGTTAAGTGTGACAATGGATTTCTTTTTTTGATATTCTTTACAAATCATTTCCTAAGGAATGCGAAATAAATAATTACCTCAAATCTAAGAACTTATTATTAATCATTCCTAAAACAAAAAAAACACTTTTAATTCAAAATAACCACAATCTCATCAATTATATGGTAAAACCTATTTAATTCATCGTGAATGAGTGGTTTTCAGTTGGGTAGTGAACTATAAATTTCTCTTTATTATTTAGGTTTTTATACTTTTTTGCAAAAAAAATATGAAAAAATTTGGTTTTGTCAAGCAAAATAACATACATTTATAGTGTACTAGTTAAGTAATACAGTAAAACAATCTTTTAGTTTTTCATTATTCTTACTTCAACTTTTTACTACACATAATCAACCATTTGAATATGATACATTTATCAAACTTGTCCTTTGGCTATAAAAAAAATAAGCCACTCTTTAACAGTCTCAATCTTGAGGTTGAAAAAGGAAATATTTATGGACTCCTAGGAAAAAACGGAGCTGGAAAAACAACGCTGATGAAATTAATCGCAGGATTGATTTTCCCAACAGGAGGTGATATTAATGTGATGGGATACACTCCACAAAATCGTCATCCTAATTTTTTAGCAGATGTTTATTTTATCCATGAAGAACTTTATTCTCCTAAAATTAAGGTAAGCACTTATGAAAAAATATATGCTCCTTTTTATCCAAATTTTAATCATACCCAATTTGAAAATCACCTAAATGAATTTGGTTTAGAAAAAAACAGAGTACTTACAGAGATGTCTTATGGGCAGAAGAAAAAAGTGATGCTTAGTTTTGGATTGGCGTGTAATTCCAAATTATTGATTTTGGATGAACCGACGAATGGTTTGGATATTCCTTCTAAAAGTCAATTTAGAAAACTGCTTGCACAGTCTATTTCAGATGAACGAACTTTTATCGTTTCTACACATCAAGTGCGAGACATGGCTAACTTAATTGACCCAATTATCATTTTGGAAGATGGAGAAATTATTTTCCAACAAAACTTATGGGATGTTTCTAAGAAATTATTCTTTGACATTTCATACTCTAATGCCGAACCTGAAAATGTACTTCATATAGAAAGACTCCCAGGTGCTTATCGTACTGTTACTCAAAATTTGACAGGTGAAGAATCAGAGGTGGAACTCGAAGCACTTTTTAATACCGTAATTACGAATAGGGAAAAAATTAGCGAACTCTTTAAAACTCCAACTTATCATGAATAATCTGACATTTAATTTCAACCGTTTTTTATTACTCTTAAAAAGAGAAATATCTACTGGTCATAAAAAACCATTAATCATTGGAGGTGCTGTTTTAGGAATATTATTTTTAGTTGCCTGTTTTAATATCTATACTGATAATGGTTATCATGGTTCTAACTTTATTCTTTTTCCTTTGATATTATTCTTTGGAGGATTTATTTTGACAAGTGTGATTTTTCATGAGCTTAATGACAAAACAGGAACACATCATTATTTGAGTTTGCCTGCTTCCACGCTTGAAAAATTTTTAAGT
>JALZUP010000005.1 GCA_023301505.1 Robiginitomaculum sp. | reverse complement strand
ACAAAGCGGTGGTGGTCCGTTAAAAGAAGTTTAGCGGCTCTTTGTTGACCAGGGGTCAAGATGTCCAAATTTGAAATCTCGCGAAACTCTTTGCCCGTGAGGGCACGTCCTTGCAAATGGCCTTTATCCATTTCGCTTAAGATGGCTTTTTCTGTTTTCAGGGTTTGAGTGGGTATCAACCAACGTCCATCTTCAGAGACTCTCATCTGATCTTTCGACAGACGTACCTCCAGTTCCGCCTCCATGGTTTTTATATCCACATGTCCGTAGACACGCGTCATGGCGGTTTTCAGGAATTTATATTTATCAAAATGCCGATCATTTTCTGAATGATAGTCGAGCGCGAAATCAATCGCCGTTTTGGCTGTGAGCTCATGAACTTCGGGTGTTTTAGCCGACTTAAGTGCCTGCACAAAACTCTCACGTGTCTCGCCCAGTTTTGCCATCTCCTTATTCCAGCGCTCAAGCAAATCCGTTTTGGTGGTTTTTGATTTTGCAGGCCTCGTGGTTTGGGCCAGCTTGGCCATAGCCTTTGGGTCACTGATCTTATGCGGAGCTTGACGTTCCATCGCTTCGCGGCGCTTACTAAAGGTTCTCAGGATTTCATCTTGCGAGCCTGCAAGTTCCCATAATCCATTTTTGCCCGAAGGTTTAATTTGAAAACCCAGCTTTTGCATGTCTTTGGCAAGCTCAGCTCTAAAGATCGCCCCGAGTAAGATTTTATGTCTATAGCCAAGGGCAAAGTCTTGGGACCGAATTTTTCCGTCTGGGCCCTCTGTTATATTAGCCACGGCATTATGCACATGGATTTGCGGATCATTTGCTCGCGACACATAATCTAAGAAAGACGCATAGACTATCTTTTGATCGGCCTGTCTGACCTGCTTGCCTTGTGCATTGTCCCAAACACGCCTTTGAGCAAAATTTTTTTCATAGTAGGTCATTGCGGTATCAACCGCCTTTGTCACTGCCTCAAGGATAGGCTTTTCCATATCGCCTGTGGCCGCAAGGGAGACAGACTTGGGCGCGGAAAAGGTGAAATCCCGGCCAGGGTCTCGAAGACGTACACCTTTAACAACGCGGCCTAAGGTCTGCGTTTTGGAAATACGCCCGTCTAAAATTCGTTCCAACGTCTTTTCATCGACGTGGCCGTCTCCAAGTCCAAGAGCCTCTTTAGCCCCGCCGCCCCATTTTGATTGTAGCTGGTCCTCTGCATAATAATTTGCTGCATGACCTTCACCGCCCTTGGCAAAATAATTAGCCGCGCCTGAGGCTGATGACAGGGAACCAATAGAGAGCATGAGCGCTACGTCTTAGGTTTAAAGATAATGCTTCTGGCTTGCTGGTAAGCTTTGTCTTTTGGTGATTGCGGTACGTCTTCAAAGAGGTCTAATAAATTATCCTCGGTCTCAGATAATTTCTCGCGCTTTGACAAGTTAGGCGTTAACTGTACGGCGTTTTGTTCATAACGCAGAATAATAGCGTTTAATCTTTTCAAAGCAGACTTTGTTGAGTTTAGGAGTTTTTCTTTTTCAGTGAGCGTCACCATAAGCCGCAGATTTTCATCTAAAATTTGATATTCATCGCGGGCCCATTTACGCAAATGTCTAAGTTCTTTCTTTGTGCGCAATCTATGGTCAATATGATGGTCAACACACCAAATGATCAAGGTGCCTGTAAAGCAAACATAACCCGCATGAACAACCGTGTTTGCTAATGCTTGAATATTTTCGAAAGTCAAAATGCGCTCATAAAGATACGCAGAGGCCTGTGTGTTTTTTTCCACTGCTAACTTTACATAAGCAATGAAGTAAGCTGTCCGTAACCCAGAAAGTGTGGCCCCCCAATTCGAAAGAACGAAGACCAAAGCCATCGTGTAGGAAATGTTACGGCGCACAAATAATACGAGTTTTGTTCCCCAAACCATACTAGCGGAAGTCATTTTTAATTTCCGCATTGATTGTTTCAAGATATCCATCGACGCTATCGCGGGCGTCTTTTGTTATATCTGGGCCTGCAACTTCACGTAAGATGGCGACCGCTTCTAGAATTGAAAAGTCTGCTGCGCTGGCCAGTTTTGCATCCACGGCTTCTAACTCAGCTTGCTTCTTTATGGCTTGGTAAACCCATGTGCCTAATTTCTGCCCGCGCTGGTTGGCCCAAATTTCAATCTTATCCAGCTCTGCATGGCTCTTAAACCGGATATGCAGTCTCGGGTTTTTGCGCGCCATTATGCTGGCTCCAAAGCTTCAAGCCATTGCTTGATTTCAGATTCCTTAAAACGCGCATATCGAATGCCGTAAGTATAAAACCTAGGGAAAGGGTCTCCAGGGTCATTTGCCTTACGGCGAAGAGAGGAGGGATGTAGGCGCGTAATCTTAGCGACTTCTTTAAAGGTGAGGAGTGTATCAATCATAGTATTTCCATTCACATTGGTTTTGATTGCCCGTTATTGGTGGGCATTGAATGGTTTACATGGGTTGATGAGGGTGTTTAGGGCAGCCTTGCTCTAAAGCTGGGGCACCCCATGGGATGCCCCAAAAAAGCGTTATTTTTCGTTTTAACAGGGTGTTTATTCTTTAAAAAAATCAGGTTGACGGTTGTGTAGAAGCATTGCCACGGGAATAACATAGCAATCTATTATGAAGCCGCTCATTTCCCTGTGCTTTCCTGCCTTGAACTCCCCCCTTTTTTTGTCGCTTGGTTCGTATTTAAGGATGTCATAAAGATCTCGGACAAATTTTTGAGAATAGTGTCCGTTATCTCTATAGGCTTTCCACTCATGCCAATTTTTAAAAATATACTTTAATGCCTCGCCCCATTCATCGCGTTTTTTATTCCGGACGTACTCTATATATTGGTCCGTCTTTAAGAATTCGATGACGAGTTTTAACATCTCATAATCGTTTTGAATTGTTTGCAGATGATTGTAATCTTGAGCTTTAGGACTAGATTTTTCATAATATGTCCCACGTTCTCTCGCACGTTGTTTTCTTGCATCTTGTTTCTTGTTCTGAAGCGTTCTTGGATTGGTTTTCGAAACCTTAGCCTGAGCTTTGGGTTTTGTGCTCGGTGTTGATGGGGCTACTAAATTTGCATTCTTGTGATTTGCACTACTGGCTGCAGTGGACGGTGGAATTGGCGTTTCTTGTGAGTCTCGAATTTCTTTTTCAAGTTCAACTTGAAGAGCTTTTTTCAAGGGAGAGAATATATCTGCTTCATCAGTTTTAAGGTACAGAAACGGGCCTTCAAGAATATGACCAGCTATGCCCAAGGCTTGTCGGTGATGTACGGTTCCAAGCAAAACCATTTGAAGGTTTCTGGACTTTAAAAATGCTTTCGTAAGTTCGTAAACCATATTTGATTTCAGGTCATGAATAAATACTCGGTTTTTATTCTTGATGAGGCTCCCAAGCCAGTTTGTTATAGTCACGGCTTTTTTATAATCCGTTGCCCCTTCACATATCCCTTCAACGCTGCCGCTTTCCGGTTGGTGTTTGATAATGCGGTGGTAAGACCAACATGCTGATAGGCTGAGCGCGCTAGCGATTGTAGTTATAAGGCCGGGATAGGCGCTATGTTCTGGATTAATTACCTTGTAAGCTAAAGTCGCTATAAATAGAGCTACTGTAGAGGCTCCAAAAAATAATTTCCAAATGCTGAGACGAGTCATGCGGTTTTTTCTACGAACTTCGACTTTAGTTTTCTCGTCAAAACTCTCATTTGATAAGATAGACATACGGTCAATCTCTAACGTGTCATTGAGCCTAGTGATGAAATGAGCATATTTAGACATGTCTTGAATCTTCGCGGTGTCTAAAAATCGATAGATATCAGGTTTTAATGTTAGAAAATCTAATGAGTGATTTTTCAAATTATCAGACTTATTTCTTTTCATAAGATTTTATGGGTCTAATGGCGTCCCGCGTCAACGGCGCGGCCGCGCTCTACGGCTTTGCCGCCGAGCCTGTAGTCTCGGTCCAGTCGGATGACGATCGCTGACGCAAAAGCTATGCAAAGCTAAATAACAACTGAGGACAAATAAATGCCCACTTTCTTGGGCGCACCCGAACGGTCAAAAGCCGCTGAATTGGCGCTTGCATAGAATTATTCAAAAGCTAATGTGATTTTGTCGCGTTAGGCGACCAGGTCTTTGAAAGCCTGTGATAAGCGGTTGGTGTCGACCGTATCGATGCCTTTCTACTCTTATAGGGTCGGGGAGGCAGTGACGTATGTCCAGGCTGTCTCGCTTGCGTGTATGGCTAAAGGTCATTGCGGATGTCTTATCACATCTTTCAAACTCCCCGGTCACCAGAGCGCGCTCTGTGACCATTTTAAGAGGAGTGAGTAATGAGTGATGATTATAC
>JALZUP010000004.1 GCA_023301505.1 Robiginitomaculum sp. | reverse complement strand
CTTTGTTAAGCGGGGCGATACTATTAGCTTCTCAGTATCATTTGAAGATTCTAATGGTGAGAGAGTTGACTATGGAGAGGGGGCTTTTGTTTCTTTTACGAGTAAAATCTCTGAAGATTTCTCTGGCTCTCCTGTAATTAGAGGAGATGTATCAAGCTATGATTCTGGAGTTTATAGAGTTGATTTACTAGTGGACTCCTTTACTCTATCTGATTTATTTGCTACACTAGGAGATAATGAGCCTGAGAGTATTGAGCTTATGGCAGAGATTTCTGTATCTCCCTCAGGAGGCGGTCAATTAGCTACAGATTGGAGAAGCTCTAGCACTATTCGATTAAGAGTAGATAATGATGTTTCTCAGCTCTCAGATATTAATCCACTGCCTTTAGCTTTCTCCACCCCTCCCTCTCTTTACTCTGCTATTTACTCTCAAGATGAAGAGCCTAAGGATTGTGACTACATTCAGATTGGAGATTTCAGAGTTAATATATCTATAGATAATAACGTATCTAAGTTAAAAGATAATGTTATCATCTTAGACAAAGTACCTGAGGGAGGGAGAGCAGTTGCGCTAGTTAGTGCTCTAGATTTAATTTTAAATAGGCAATTTATCTCTCCTAGCGAGTCTTTTAAATTTCGCAATATTAAGAGCTTTAGTGATTCTCTATCTTCAAAGTTACTTGATGGCAAGATAGTAGTATCTTCTTCTAGTGAGTTATCTTTAAGTCTCAAGGGAGGCGCTTCATGGAGAGATCATGAGAGTATAAATCTAACCTCTAAGATGACAGGAGGTAGTGAGGGAGTCTTAGCAACCTCTAAAGATTATCTAGGGCTATTTCCTCAAGTGCACACTTCAGAGGGTCAACTACAGGGGTTAATTAACTTAGGGTTAATAGATCCTTCAACTTGTAAGATATATGATAAGTTTCTGATTGGCTTAGGAGGCGCTAATATTGTAGAGCTGAAGGTTGATATTATTGGTGGTCAAGATTTTATAGATACTCCTACACTAGGTGGCAATTCTATATTTTTAGGTATGTCTCTTGATGAGGACTTACTAGGTAGTAGCGATGGGTTTATTTATAGTGGGAGAAGAGAAGGCAGTAGGCTGTTTCTATCTGGAGTGCCTAATAATACTTATGTGAATGGAGCTACTATTTATTATGTAGCCTCTGCTAGTATTAACTTAGAAGAGTTTAGAGGTGATATAATTGAGGGAGAGTCTCTTGTGGTAATGCAGGGCTACTCCCCTTCAAATTATATTTCTCTACGAGAGGAGATAGATAATAGCTTAGTGCCTAGTGCTGATGGCTTGACCTTTGGTGGAGCTACTCAAGGGAATGTATTCTTTCTATCTGGGCAGGCTAATGAAACCTACGAGGGAGGCTTTAGAGTTCTAGCTGTAAGGCGTACAAATATTCCCGCTAATATCTCCACTGTAGGGGCTTCTATAATTGAAGGAAAAGACTACGTAGAATTTGAGGGCTGGGATGAGTCTATCCATAGACTTATCTCAGTAACTATAGTATCTCAGGGAGCGATTAATGAGGGGTTATCTTATACTTCTAATATAGTAGATGGTAGGTTCTTCCTTAATACTACTGCTAATAAAAGCTACGCTTCTGCTGTTAAATTAACTTACTGCACACACTAATTAATATGAAAAAAACACCACTGATATTTGCACTTAATTGCATACTTGTAGGGAGCTTGCTAGCTCAATCAATATCTCCTCGTACTGCGGAGTTTGAAAATGTGCCTAAGAATACTAACCCTCTTCTAGCTGACGAGCTTCTACTTTTCAGCTCTACTGAGGGAGGGAATTTAAGTACAGGTACAGGTAAGACTCCACAGAGTATTACTATTAGCGATCTATCTAATCTCTTAGAGGCTAACTTAACAGATAATGATGTTACTTATGATGATTCAATTTTATCAAATCGAGTTTTAGATTTAGAAAATACTCCTGATTTAGATACGATTTATGATGATTCAATTTTATCAAATCGAGTTTTAGATTTAGAAAACAATATTGATGCTGATACATTCTATGACGATACAGAACTTACTGGACGAGTAGATGTATTTGAGCTTAATTTTTCTAATTTAGAGGCTATGGTTTTTGATAATTCAACTTTGTTTGGGCGAGTTGAGGTGTTAGAAAACACTCCTGATTCTGATACAGTCTATGATGATTCAATTTTGGCAAATCGAGTAGATGCGCTGGAAAGTATCTCTATCCCTGAAGCTTACGATGATTCAATTCTATCAAATCGAGTTTTAGATTTAGAAAATACTCCAGATTTAGATACAATTTATGATGATTCAGAAATTTCTGGAAGAGTTGACGCGCTGGAGTTAAAGCCAGATAATGACACTATTTATGATGATTCTGTACTAGAGGGGCGTGTGGCTGTGCTAGAGAACGCTCCTGTGGTAAAAGTCTATGATGATTCGGTAGTAGTAGGTAGGCTAGATGTGATTGAAGCTACTCCAGATTTAGATACAATTTATGACGATTCAGAGATTTCTGGGAGGGTTTTAGCTTTAGAGAATGAGACTGATTTAGATACAGTTTACGATGATAGCACAGTAGTAAGCAGAATAGAGAATTTAGAGAACGCTCCTACTACTGAGGTTTATGATGATTCAGAGTTAAGTACTAGGGTTCAAACTCTAGAAAATACTCCAGATTTAGATACAGTTTACGATGATTCAGTTTTATCAAATCGAGTTTTAGATTTAGAAAATACTCCAGATTTAGATACGATTTATGATGATTCAATTTTATCAAATCGAGTTTTAGATTTAGAAAATACTCCTGATTTAGATACAGTTTACGATGATTCAGTTTTATCAAATCGAGTTTTAGATTTAGAAAATGCTCCTGATTTAGATACGATTTATGATGACTCAGTTTTATCAAATCGAGTTTTAGATTTAGAAAATACTCCTGATTTAGATACGATTTATGATGACTCAGTTTTATCAAATCGAGTTTTAGATTTAGAAAATGCTCCTGATTTAGATACGATTTATGATGATTCAATTCTATCAAATCGAGTTTTAGATTTAGAAAATGCTCCTGATTTAGATACGATTTATGATGATTCAATTCTATCAAATCGAGTTTTAGATTTAGAAAATACTCCAGATTTAGATACAATT
>JALZUP010000003.1 GCA_023301505.1 Robiginitomaculum sp. | reverse complement strand
CCAGCCCATGGGATTACAATATCTCACTCGCTGCCGGTAACTATCGAGCTATCGCATTCACATGGGATACCTCAGAGAATCGTACCAATACGCTTTCTATGGCGTTTACCGTACAGTAGTCAATTTAGAATAGCCGAATAGACATGAAAAGCACTCATTCTGACTGAGCCCACAACTTCTAAGGTCTAGTTCCAAACAGTCTGCAATCAGTTTCGAACATCAGATACCATAACCTCATAGATAGGTTGGGTTTTAATATATTCATAAGCCTGATTTGCACCAAATATCGAAATGTGTTTGCCCTCTAATGAGTAAGGCAAATTAGCACTCGTAACCGTAGCATCATTCCCAAAAAGCATTGTACGATCTAAAAGATAGATATTTTTAGACTCAGAAAATGTTGCATGTAGATTAGCCCAAAAAGTCTGAGAATATTGATCGCGCTCGCTATCCACAATCAGTTTAGCATTCTCATCATAGACAGCTCGTTCAACACTGGCGCGTTTCAACTGCACAGGTGTATCCATAATGACTACCGGTACATCATAGTTCTCAGCTACATGCTGAATAAATTCATGAGTATGCAGGGATTTTCCTTTATCTTCGACGCCCCACCAAGCACCAGAAAAAACAACCATATCGTATTTTGCGAGATTACTTTTGACATATTCCCTATTGATTACGCACTGCTCTATAGAGCCATCTATTTGTGGCGAAATGGTTACATCAGTTAATGCTGGAAAACACCAATTTGTCGCTATGCTATGCACAGTAAAATTATTTTCTTTTCCGAATGTGTCCCAAAAAGGATCCCAATGACCAGAGAACGAGTCACCAGACACCAGAATTGTAGCAGTTGCCTCATCACGATTAGCACCTAACCAGCACTCTAGACCCTCAGGTCCGACAACAGTTTGACTTACGTGGAAGCTATAGAAGCAGTAGCCATTATTTCGCAAAGCCATAGTGAATTCTTGTGCAGGTATGCCACTCCGCAATTGAAAGCGATTATCAAACCCTCTAGTAACATGAGCGAAAACACCGAATGCTACAAAGGCACTAAGTGCCGCTATGCTAGATCCGAAAAGAAATTTCCTAGTTTCTAATAAAGGCTGATTTCCTCGGAATGGCTGTTCTACATATCTCCAAGAGATTGTTGCCAATAAGACACACATAATTATGAGAGAAATCAAATTACTAGTTGATAGTGCCGGATTGGCAATCCGACTAAAAGCAAATAGTGGTTGATGCCAAAGATAAGCGCTATAGCTAATCAGACCAACGCCAACCAATACCTTGTTACTTAACAACGCACCAATTAGTGTTTGGGAGCTACCGTATAGAAGCAGGATTACAACCCCACCAACTGGCAACAATGTAAAAAGACTCGGAAAAGGGGTGGCCTCATCGAACATGATAAAAGATGCAAAAATAGCCATGAGACCCACAGATGCGATTAAATCATTACTGCGAACGCCGCGAACTCGCACTATAAATGCTGCAATACTTCCAGACAACAACTCCCAGGAACGAAAGTGCGTCAGATAAAAATTGTCTGTAGGCACATTGCGCCATCCCCATTCGGACATCCCTAAACTTAGCAGTGCTAAAGTCAAAAGAATGATGAAAATGCGTTGTGTCCCAAAACGCCAAAGAATCCAAAGCAGAACTGGAAAGATGATGTAAAACTGCTCTTCAACTGCAAGACTCCATGTGTGGAGGAGCGGCGATTCCTCGGAATCCGGGGAAAAATAGTCGCTTTTTCTCCAAAACAGTACATTCGAGGCAAAAACACCCACCGCACCAACGCTATGTCCAAAATCCTTCATCTGAGTTGGCGTTAGAAGCAACCATGCCACTGGGATACAACAGAGAACTACAAAGCAGAGCGCTGGTAGAATGCGCCGAGCACGCCGTTCATAAAACTGAAAAATACTAAATCGCCCAGCCTCAAGATCTCCAAGCAGAATGGAGGTGATCAGAAATCCACTGAGGACAAAAAAGACATCCACACCAATATATCCCCCCGCCGCGAATTCAAAACCTGCGTGGAAAAATATTACAGGCATGACTGCCAGAGCTCGGAGACCATCTATCTCAGGTCGATAAATCATGACTATCCAAAAAGAAAAAGCAGCGCCACTATTAAGAGGAAGCACATCACAAAATACAACGCATGATCCGCACCAAGACATATTGCTGAGATGCGCTTATATCTCGGCAAAAAAATAACGAACAATAACAAACAATAACGATGATACAACCCTGACTAGCTATCGCGCCTCTGAAGCATATCGATCGAAGCTTGAAGATGAAATTTTAATTATTCTTTCAATCTCATTCCAATCCTCCTTTTGCAGATACCACCATACAGTTGTTATCATCCCACTTGCACTATTTACTGACGCGTACCTATTAAAACTTTCCAAACCAGATTTACTCTTCCACGTAAAGCCATACACAGAAAGACCATCATCAACAAATGCTCGCAAAGACGGGTATTCACTTTTAACTGAGAAATAGTGCCAGTCACATATGTTGATATTTTTTGGAATTCGTTGCCCTAAATTTTTTCCGTACCCTAGTTGATTTCCATGTAAAAACTTCCTTCTCATTTTAGGAAATTCCATTTGAGACAGAAACATATCGCCCCATATCCAAATTTGAATGCCTTTATCACTCAACCACTCTTCTAGCTCCAGCAAGTGATTTAGAACAGCAATGCCTGGTAGCTGATGTTGTACAAGGCCAGCCTTTTCTTCTGATTGAGTGCGGATTTCATCAAATCCCAAGTGAATAGAGTCACTAACAAACGCATCTAACACTTCAATAATATGAGGCCTCACCAACTGCATCACCTAAGGTTTTCTTGGATCGTAGGTCACCGAATTATGCATTAGCTGAGGGTGTTTAGATTGAAATAGTTTTTCTTGATGTGTAAGTAATTTTACCTCCGGTATGACATTCATACTATTTAATCTAGCGAACGATACTATCCGGTCTAGCTCATCTAAAGTCCACGCATCATGCCGGATATTTCCAGGGAACGATTCAAATTGAATACCATCAGCCACCGCTATTATCCCTGTATCGTACTGCGCTTCTGCTGCAATACTTATAAACCTAAGCACATTCTCAACGCTAGCACCTCTGGATACAAAATGAATAACTTTTAACGGTTCACTAGTAATACCAGCACTCGAAGACATCAATAGTGTTATCGCTAGCAATATTTTTTTAAACTTACCACTCCCATAACCTATTTTATCGACACCCTGTCTTTTTCAGAAATTACTATCGTCATGCCCGCAAACAACCAAAACAAGAATGAAAATATCCTAAGTTCAAAAACAGGGTTTAAAAATGATAACACTACAATAGACAAGGTTAGCATCAAGGTTAATCGCCCAACTCGTCTATGCATATGATTATTAAAAAATATTGCCAAATGCGTTGATTTTTTATACACAATAAATATTAGCACCCCCAAAAAAACATACCAAACAAACCATAATATCCCAACAAAGCCACTGGATAAACGTCTTCAAGTATGTGGAGTGTCAGACACCCAATAAACCGAAGAACAACCACCTAGAACTCAGGTGTCATCCGAACTAAACCCAGCCCTGTAACCAACAATAGATGCAGGGTTGCCAGCCATAATCGCGCCTTTGGGTACATCTCGGCTAATGACGGTATTTGCTCCTATTACTGCCCAGTCCCCAATCTCTACAGATTTCACAATAATTGCACCAGAGCCAATAAATACATAATCACCAACTTTCACACTACCAATATAAAAATTAAATGGCCAATTAGGATCACATTGATGCCTCGCGTCAAAGTGATGTGTAAGTATTCTAACACCTGTGGTGATACGGCAGGATCTTCCAATAGTGATTTTCTCGGGGTTGAGGTTATCGAAATACACACCACTACCAACCCATGCTGACTCCTTATCGATGAACTGCACACCGACCCAAGAAAGAATCTGAACTCGAGTCGCAGACGGAACAAATTGAATCATTGAAACGGAATTAGCAATTTTTCGAATTATAAACTTTAGGGAGTTTTTACTCGCAGCGCTAACCCTATTTCCAGTCATGGGTCTATGCTCAAGTATTGTTTAACAACAAGAATAGTACGATCACTGAGTGGTTCTTTTGCCACCCGCCCTGCACCTAATATACTTTCACCTACTAAATTTATCGGACTAAAGAACGGAATTAAACGCTCGAAACCTCTACGTCGTAAAAAATAAACAGTTCTCGACTTTAACATATAGAAAACCCTAGACATCGAGGAGTATCTGGAACTCCGCGTAACATTTTGCTTTTCGAATTTCGTTGTTACCACTTCCTGAAGACCAACATGGGCACATATTTCCCTGTAAACATTTTTTGGATTACTGCACATTGAACGGAAATCAATTACCAAAAGTCGATCCTTATAGTGTTTTTTAAAGCGATCTACATAATGCGGCTTACACTGATCCAAAGCACGCATAGGAATAGGGGTGTCGTCGCTAACAACAAGGGTTGACATATGAATGACATAATCATTTACATTCCAGCTACTAGGTAATAGTCCTCTTTGCTTATAGAAATAAAAGGCCGAATTTATTCTCTCAAGTGGATCACGTACAACTAACACTAGTTTAGCGTTTGGCAGGCACTCTTTAATATTTAAAGCCGTGGCATTGTATAAATAGTCAGGCGTTGCCTCCATGTAGACGAACCCAGGGCCAGGCCTAAAATTCTTAGAGTAGTCAGATACATTATCTTCAGTAAACGCAAACGATCTCGACAGTGGATAGTTAGCATCAAGAAAAAATCGTGTCTCTTTCGTAGACGATGGCCTTACCTCGGGATGCTGCGCCATCCAATCAAATAGCGAAGTTGTGCCTGCTTTGGGTTGCCCCACAATGATCAGAAACTGACTTTCTGAAAACTTATTACTTTCCATTACACACCATATGTATCCGCTACTTGCGCGTCAAAATCATATCCGTCTAGTACAAATCAAATGATTCAATAAGCGATGTTACGGGCCAAAGTGCAACTTAATTTTCTTGCCAAAACGATCAATGTACGAGCCCATCAAATCCCATTCACCTAATACAAAATCAGTCCAAGTACTCAAAATCATACCGTTTGCCCCCACATCATCAGAATACTCAATGAAGTTCTTAGCTGTGCGCCTTTTTTTCCAAATTGCGCCAAGCGTTAAAAAACCCTCTTGCAGAAATTGTCGCGAGGAATCGAAAGTTTTTTGGTTATCTACATAATGCCAGTCTGCGATAATTATACTTTTTGGTATCAAATCTCTTGCGGGTTTTCCATATCCAGGGAGATTTCCGTGCAGATGCTGTGGCGCCATCCTCATAAACTCAGCCTCTGATAGAAGCATATCCCCCCACATCATTAATGTGCTGTTTCTTTTTTCCAAATAGTTTGAAATTTTCACAATGTCCCGAACATACAGCTCAGCAGGCAGAGCTACTTCATCTTTATCAAGCCACTTTGCTCTTGATTTATCAGAATGCCCTGCAACTTCGTCATGGCCAATATGAATAATTTTGCATTCGAATATATCCAGAAGTTCATCAATAATCGGAAATACGACTTTGTCGTACACGTCATCTTGCCGAGGGTCATAAGTCGCCGAATTAAACATTAACTCCGGATAGTTGGAACGCAACAAAAAATATTGGTGAGTTAAAAGCTTAATCTCTGGTATCACATCCAATCCCAGATGTTTGATTTCACTTACTAATTTTTCTAACTCACCATGCTCCCATGTATGAGGCGTCAACGAATTATCTTCCAATGACTTGAACGGAATAGTATCGGAAGATAGTAAAAGTATTACAGCATTAAATCCCGCAGATTCAGCCAGAATGGCTGCACGGTAAACTGATTCTGCGTCAACTCTTCTGACTACCAGATGAAGCGCTCTAAACTCTTTTTTCTGTAGATTCTCGTCTGCAAAACAAGCACTTTGAACCAAAGCAGGGGAAAAAACTCCAAAAAGTAAGAAGAGCATCGTGACAAGACAACGACAAGATTGCCGAACCCATACATACCCATGACGCGTAATGTAGGCTTTCAGCTTGAACTCTATTACCCTAGAAAAAATCAACATCATACAGACTTCTGAAACACAGAAATTGGTACAAGACCCAGTGCAAAAAATCTTACTCCTATTTTGGTAGAAACGAAATAGGAATTTAAAACCGTAGTTAATACAATAGTGACGCCCGTTGCCACCGCGGCACCAGCAGATCCAAAGTTCGGAATTAATGACAATAAGAGTACACTCAGAACAATCGCTCCTATAGTAGTAGTTACCTTAAAATATTTCTCCTTCGAAGCCATCATCAGCAACTGGTCTTGCGCTCCAAAACAAGCAGCAAAGCTTCTGGCGATTAACAAAATTTGCAAAGCTAGAGTACCAACAATGAATTCGGCACCGAAAAGAGATAATAAATTTGGCGCTAAAATAGCCATAAAAACACAGACAGGAATTACTAAAATGGACGTCATCTGCGCCGATCGCTTAAATAACATCTCTAGTTGAGTAATATTTCCTTCACCGAACAGGCGTGAAAATGACGGTGCAACAATCCCCCCAACCGCAGCAAGCACTAGAGTTACAATCATCGCTAGCCTACTTATCGCGCTAAATATTCCCACTTGCTCAGCCGAACTTAGTAACCCTAGTGCCAACACCGGCGAAAATGGTATCAGCCCTCGGGTAATCAGGGTTGCTGGAAACAGATGCTTTGCACCAACCCAAAGCCTTCGTAAAATGACAATGTCTAACCTCCATCCATCCACGCTAGGCGACCAAAACCAAGTCGAAACAGCCATGGTTAACGTCGCTGATACCAAGTAGGCAAAACCCGCTCCTTGAAGTCCGTATGC
>JALZUP010000002.1 GCA_023301505.1 Robiginitomaculum sp. | reverse complement strand
GTGCTCGCGAATACTGTCACAAATTGCTTTAATATAATCAGGATGAGTATGATAATCGCGCAGAAATCGTAGCTCTGGCATGTCGCGTTTTGTTTTGAGCGCCTTCATCACGCCGTCATAAATTGAGGCTGTCGTCGCCGCCGCATATTGCGGATAGAGCGGCAGGACGGCAATTTTGCGAATATTGGCCGCCATCATTTTATCAATAGCGGATTGTATCGACGGATTGCCATAACGCATGGCGACTTCAACATGGACTTTGTCGCCCAAATCAGCCTGCACCCCCGCCGCTTGCGCGCGAGTAAACTCTATAAGCGGAGCCTCACTGCCCACCTCACCCCACACCTTAGCATAGGCGCGCGCTGATTTTGCAGGACGCACGCGCAAAATAATAAAATGCAGGATGGGGCACCACAGCCAACGGGTTAATTCAATGACGCGGTGATCATGCAAAAATTCGAACAAATATTTGCGCACAGCTTTTGGCGTCGGCGCATCGGGCGAGCCTAAATTGACCATAAGAAGCCCGATTTTTTCGGGCGCTGAACCAGATATAGCTGTTGTCTTGACCATAATTTTGCGCAACGTCCTTATCATGGCGAAGCCGCCATATTTTATAATAATTTTAAGCCGCACTGATATTTTAAGACGCGCCCTGACAGATTGGCTTGACGCGGCTTATCCAGTAAGCGCATTAAATACGCAAAGCGTGTAAGCCGAGTTTGCGCTACGCGCAAGGCTATGTAAAATAATTTGCCGCTCAAGATGACGCGCACAAGACGATAAGGCTGGAGTTAAAATGACGAATTATGCATTTAAAATACGCTTAATGGCCGTCGGCCTTATAACGCCATTTATGTTGCTATCTGCTTGCGAGCAAACAACGCGCTCTACCGCAGGAGGAAATGCAGCAGGAAATGCAACAGGAAACACAGCCGCCAATAGCGAAAATAACGCGCAGATTACGGCCCAAACGCCAAGTTCTGACTCTAATATTGGCTCTGGTTCCGCCCCGCTCAACAGCTCTCAAAATGAGCAACAAAACGCACAACACCGCGCAGCCAATCCATTGGGGGCTGGCCAAACGGGGCCAACTGTCCAGCAAGCCAAAGAGTTTTTAGAAAACACCGAATTACACCTTGAAAGGCTAAATGCATATGCCTCGCGTATTGCATGGGTCAATTCCAACTTCATCACAGATGACACAAATTGGCTCTATACAGATGTTATGGCAAACTATGCAAAATCTCTCGCCAGAATTGCCAAAGAAGCTAGCTATTTCAATGAGATAAAGCTACCTGCTGATATGACGCGTAAGATGGATATACTCAAACGCGGGAGTAATTTCCCAGCGCCAGACCGCGAAGGCGCGGCCCAAGATTTGGCGGCAATAGAAACAAATTTGCAAACACAATATGCGACTGGTACATTTGCTTATCGTTCAGATGATAAGCAATTTGCCTCGTTTTACGAAGGTCTTGACGAGAAGCAAACCCCTGAGCTGACATTGGGGCAATTGTCAGACATCATGGCTAAATCGCGTGACCCGAAAGAGCTACAAACGATCTGGGAAGGCTGGCGCGAAATTGCGCCGCCTATGCGCGATGAATATGCGCGCATGGCCTCAATCGCCAATGAGGGCGCGCGTGAATTAGGGTTTGAAGATACGGGCGCATTGTGGCGGGCAGGATATGATATGCCTGCCGATGAGTTTACCGCCGAAGCTGACCGCCTATGGTCGCAAGTCAAACCGCTTTATGATGAATTGCATTGTTATGTGCGCGCGGAGCTTAACGCCGAATATGGCGACGAAGTTGTCCCCCTCGGCCAACCCATTCGCGCCGATATTTTAGGAAATATGTGGGGCCAAAGCTGGGGCAACATTTACGACATTGTGCGCCCAGACAGCCCGCCTTCTAATATTGACGTCACGAAACTGCTAGAGAGCGCCAAATATACACCGCTCAAAATGGTCGAGACAGGCGAGAGTTTTTTCTCCTCTTTAGGCTTTGAAGAGCTTCCCGAAACATTTTGGACGCGCTCCTTATTTACCAAGCCCGAAGACCGCGACGTTGCTTGTCATGCCTCGGCTTGGAATTTGGACGATAAGGATGATATGCGCATTAAAATGTGCACCAAAGTCAATAGTGAAGACTTTCAGACCGTTCACCATGAGCTGGGCCATAATTACTATCAACGCGCCTATAAAGACCAACCTGTCTATTACCGCACAGGCGCAAATGACGGCTTTCACGAAGCCATTGGCGATATGATTGCCTTGTCAATCACCCCAGATTATCTCGTACGCATCGGCTTGATGGAAGAAGGTGACATTCCCAGCGCAGAAAGCGACATTGACCTATTGATGCAGCAAGCCCTCGAAAAAATCGCCTTTCTGCCCTTTGGGCTATTAGTCGATAAATGGCGCTGGCAGGTCTTTTCAGGAGAGCTATCGCCAGAGCAATATAATGAAGGCTGGTGGGATCTGCGCGAGCAATATCAAGGCCTGCGCGCGCCAAGCGAGAGGTCTGAAGCCGCTTTTGACCCTGGCGCAAAATATCACATTCCAGGAAATACGCCTTATATGCGTTATTTCCTTGCCCATATTTTGCAATTTCAGTTTCATCAAGCCGCCTGTGAGATTGCCGAATTTGATGGCCCGCTCCACCGCTGCTCGATTTATGATGAGCAAGAGGTCGGCGCGCGCTTTAACGCCATGATGGAAATGGGCGCCTCACGCCCTTGGCCCGATGCTTTAGAGGCCTTTACAGGCACGCGCAGCATGGACGGCGCTGCTATTATTGCCTATTTCGCGCCGCTTATGAGCTATTTGAAGGCTGAAAATGAAGATCGTCAATGTGGTTGGAATAATCAATAAATTTACCCCCTAATAACACTCCTGCGATTAAACTAGGCGAATCGGAAAGAGAGTTATGGCAACTGACACACATATATTGATAATTCAGCATGGCTCCCATGGCGCTAATCAGCTAGAAACGCCCCATGAACTCGCAGCGATTGCAGATACTCTAAAAAGCGCGGGATATAGCTCAACACTCTATATGGACACCGAAATTAGCTCTAGTTTGGGCGGCACTCCTATTATGCCTTCTATGGTGCTATTTCACAGCACTGATCGCGAGCTATTGGAAGCCGATTGTACCGCAGCCATAGCAAATATTCGCTATCATTATGGAAAATCCATTCCAATTATCGCCATATTACCCGATGCAAGCCGCAAAGACCTTTTGGCGCTATTTAATAATGCTATTTTCTTGCCCGTCTATCCTGAGCAAATCGTACAGCGCATTTCATCTGTTTTGCGTCTGGAAGATATTTGCCGCGAAATCAAATTACGCCTGAAAACGTTCAAACTTTTAAATGCGTCAGGCACGCTAGAAACCCTATCGGAAATATTGACTCCCCGAAAAGAGCATACAAACCCAAAGACTGGTCTAAACGCACCATTTCGAATTTTATTCATTGGCAAAGCGACGACTGAATTTATGACAATTATGAATGCCCTACAGGATCGCAATGTCGATTTCATTGCTGCATTTAGCTCATTTACTGCATTTGACTATCTGCATGACGAATCTTTTGACGGCGTGATTATCAACGCAGAAAATAGCGCAGAAAACAGTACAGATAATACATTTGAAACGGCCATGGCTATTACGGCAACAATGCGCCGTAATACCGCCCTTTACAATGTCCCCGCCATTGCCCTTACCGATCAAGAGGGTGTTGTTGATCCTAAGAAGGCTTTTGAAAATGGCTTGAACGATATTTTGACGATTGGCACGCCAAGCGCTGAAATTGCAGGCCGTATTTTAGAGCTAGCCCATTTTCACCGCAGCCAAGAAAAGATAAAAGCCATATATAAAAACCTTGCCAAAAGCGATGTTGTTGAACCAGACACAGGTCTTTATAGGGCAGATTTTTTCAAGACTTATATTGGGCAAAGTTATCAGCTATCCCAATCGCAAAAAACGCCTTTGACGCTGGCTGTGTTTAGCACAAAGCCAATATTAAAAAATGCGCAAGACACGCTTAACCCGCGCGCGCTCAACGCCGCTTTACAGCAAATTGGCGGGATGATCCGCAGTGTTGTACGCATTCAAGATTGCGCCGCGCGGCTAACCAGCGATCAATTTGCGATTTTATTTCCGAGTCAAAATGTTGAACAGGTCACGCCAATTGCGCAGCGCATTTGCGATATGATCAGCTGCACCGCTTTTGATAATTATCAAACTCCGTTTCAAATTGAGCTAGACCTCAAAATTGTGCCCGTAAAACCCGTCGCCGCACAAGAACCAGACATCGCACCCCAGCCCGTATCGGATTTAGATGTGCATGAAAAAGGGGGACATAAAACACCAAAAGATAATGAGTCCGAAATTACCCCGCCCATAAACCAAACAGGACTTAGCGCATAAGGCTAGCCGCCCTATCTGGCTAAATCAGCTCTTTTAAAATAGTGACAACGCCTTGTAGCCGCCATTGCGGTTTATCCATATTGGCTTTGACAAAAATAGTTTGGTCAGGACGCAATTTCCAATTTAGCTGACTTTGCAACGCGCCAATAATCTTGTCAGGGTCCGTGACATCTTTATGGCGTATGGTCAGCACAGCGCCTTTTGGTCCCGCATCGACTTTTTCAACATGAGCCGCGCGGCACAGACGTTTAATTAGCATAATTTTGAGCAAATGCTCGACATCTTTGGGCAGCGGGCCAAAGCGGTCAATCAGCTCAGCGGCAAAGGCTTCGCCGGCCTCATCATTTTCAAGCTCCGCCGCGCGGCGATAAAGAGAGAGCCTCACATTCAAATCTTTGACATAACGCTCAGGGATAAGCACTGACACGCCCACATTAACTGATGGCGACCAGCTTTGATCCGCTACAGTCAAATCATCACGCAATGAGGCCACAGCCTCTTCAAGCATATGCTGATAAAGCTCAACGCCCAGATCTTTAATATGGCCTGATTGCTCCTCGCCCAGCGGATTGCCGCCCCCGCGCATATCTAGGTCATGGCTGGCGAGTGAGAACCCTGCGCCCAGCGTGTCCAAAGATTGCAATATTTTAAGGCGCTGCTCTGCCCCCTTAGTGACCAAATGCGTATCAGGCAGGGTCATATAAGCATAGGCGCGGGTCTTAGAGCGCCCCACGCGTCCGCGCATTTGATATAATTGGGCAAGACCAAAACGGTCAGCGCGATAAATAACCATTGTATTGGCCGACGGAATATCAATGCCGCTCTCAATGATAGAGGTTGAGAGCAGCACATCATATTCATTATCGTAAAAGGCCGTCATAACATCTTCGAGCGCGCTGCCGGGCATTTGCCCATGGGCGATGACATATTTGACCTCAGGCACGCTCATCTGCAAAAACTCTTCGGCCTGTTTAATGTCAGATATTCGCGGCACGACGAAAAAGCTCTGCCCGCCGCGGTAACGCTCACGCAATATAGCTTCGCGTAAACTCACAGGATCCCACGGCGATACATATGTGCGCACAGCCAAACGGTCGACAGGCGGGGTCGCAATTAAAGATAAATCACGAATGCCAGAGAGCGCCATTTGCAGCGTACGCGGGATAGGCGTGGCCGTCAGAGTTAAGACATGAACATCCGCACGCAGAGCTTTGAGCTGTTCTTTATGCTGAACGCCAAAACGCTGTTCCTCATCCACAATTAACAGGCCCAAATCGGTAAAGGCAATATTTTTGCCCAGCAAAGCATGTGTGCCGACAACTATTTCGCAAGTGCCATTGCGAATCTCTTCTTTTGTCGCATTGGCCTGTTTCGTACTGACAAGCCGTGAGAGCTGGCGCACTTTGACGGGCCAGCCGCGAAATCGGTCGCTAAAGGTTTTAAAATGCTGCCGCGCCAGCACAGTCGTTGGAGCCACCACCGCAACCTGCTTACCTGACATGGCCATGATAAAGGCGGCCCGCAGGGCTATTTCAGTTTTCCCAAAGCCAACATCACCGCAAATCAAACGGTCCATCGGCTTACCACTTGCCAAATCCCCAACCACATCTTCAATCGCGCTTAGCTGATCATCGGTTTCGGCATAGGGGAAGCGCGCGCAAAATTCATCATATACGCCTTCGGGAATGGGGGTAACTTCGGCTGTTCGCAAAGCCCGCTGCGCCGCAATTTTAATCAGCTCGCCCGCCATATCGCGCAGGCGCTGTTTCGCCTTGGCCTTGCGCGCATTCCAATTACCTGCCCCCAATGTATCAAGTAAAATCGTATCTGGCGCGCTGCCATAACGTGAGAGCAGCTCAATATTTTCAACGGGCAAGAAGAGCTTGGCCTGCTTGGCATATTCCAGCTCAAGGCAATCATGGGGCGCGCCGCCTGCATCTAATGTTTTAAGCCCTAAATAGCGCCCCAGACCATGATCAATATGAATGACCAGATCCCCTTCTTGCAGGGTCGCGGCGTCGGCGATGAAGTTTTTCGCCTTTTTACGCCGCCCCCGATTAACAAGGCGATCACCCAAAATATCTTGCTCTGAGATAACAACTAAATTTCCAAGGCTAAAGCCCTGCTCTAGTGGCAAGATAATCCGCCTTGCCTCCCCTGGCTGCACGGCGCGGGCGGCTTCTCCATTATTGGCCGCGCCCAAAACCAACTCATGATCGGCCAGCACTGTGCCAAGGCGCTCAGAGCTGCCTTGCGTCCATGAGGCAAGCCAGACTCGCTTTTTGCTCGCCATTAGCTCATTGATATAGCCTGCTGCCTCGGCGAAAATATTCACGCCTTCGCTTCGGCGCTCAGCGCTAAAGCTTCGCCCCAATTGCCCGCCCATATTGATCGTGTCCAACCCGCTAGGCAGCTCAAAGGCGCTATGGTCACGGCGGGTTATATCCTTGGTCAGCTCGCCCCATTGCTCATCAGATATATAGAGCGCATCAAAGGGCAAAACACGCTGGCGCGGAGCGTCTTTTTCTACCGCTTTTGCTTTTCTCTGACCCTTTTTCTGGCTCTTTTTTTGGTTGGCCTCTTGTGTTTTGGCATATTCCACACGCGCATCGTGATAATCCGTAATCAAGGCTAGCCGTTCAGCGCGCGCCTCACTGGCCAGACTATCAAAGGCTATCAAGGCATTTTCGCCCAGATAATCAAAAACGGTCTCAAGCTGAGGATAAAATAGCGCAAGCCAATGCTCCACGCCATTAGAGCGAATGCCGTCCACAATTGCCGCATAGATGGGATCGGACCCCACACCACCACCAAACATAGCAATATAAGACCGCCTAAAATGGGATTGAGTGGTACTATCTAGCAGAACCTCACTCACAGGGGCTAAGACAACCTGCGTTAGCTTATCCGTGCTGAGCTGAGTCTCAGGGTCAAATTTGCGCAAAGTTTCCAGCTCATCACCAAAAAAATCTAAGCGTATGGGCGCGTCAAATTCGGGCGGATAAATATCAATTAGCCCGCCGCGCACCGCAAAGTCGCCCGGCTCTGTCACCATAGAGGCGCGCGCATAGCCATTGGCAACAAGATAGTCTTGAAGCGCGTCGCGGTCGACCTCTTGGCCAAGCGCTGCGCGAAAGCCAGACGCCGCCATCGCGCTGCGCGGCGGAACCTTTTGCGTGATAGCGCTAATCGTCGTCACAATGATGGTGGGTTTAGAGCGATCAATATGGGTGAGCGCATAAAGAGCCGCCGCGCGCTTGGCCGCGATAGAGCGCGAGGGCGAAACACGGTCAAATGGCAAGCAATCCCATGCAGGAAGCTCTAAAACATAAATATCTGGCGCAAAAAACCTACAAGAGGCAGAAAATCCCGCAGCGCGGCCATCATCACGCGCAACAAAGACGGATAAGCCACCTCGTTTGCGGGCGGCCTTGGTAAACAGCATAGCATCTGCCCCCTCGGGCAAGCCACCAACCTTGACCGCTTCTGGGTCTTTATAATATCGAATCTCTGGAGTCATGGGCTAGCCGTAATAAGCGAGCGCGCCATTTTAGGCCAGCGGATTATAGGCTTTGATACGCGCAAAAAGCGGCGTGTCATATTGCGCGGGCAAAGGCTGCTGCCCTGTCAGCCAATCATAGATATTATGATCATATTCTTCGAGCAGGTTTTCAAGCTCAGTCACTTCAGGCTCGGTTAGCTCATCGCCATATTTTTTAGTAAAGCCGCCCAGCAAAATATCGGCCTCTTTAAAGCCGCGATAATTGGCCCGATAAATCAGACGTTTTTTGCGCGTTTCAAGATCAAATGTCATAAGGGCTCCAAAGATAAGAGCTTTATAACGCAGCCCGCCATATTCTCTAGAGCAAATATGGCGCGGGCGCGGTTATAGTTGTCGCACCAGCCAAATGAGTTGGGCCTGTTAGCTAGGCACGAATAGCTTAGGGGTTAGTTACCCTAAGAATTAGCAACCAGAGGCTTTGCAATCAGCGGCTTTGCAACAGGTCTGCCCGTTTCGTCAAAAAAATCTGACGGCTTATGCTTGCCCTGAAGCTTCCAAAAAATCAGCTGTCTCCCTATACGAAAATAAATAGGGAGAGGGAATTTTGGATGAGCCTTGGGATGATCAACTTGACCCGTTGCGCTCTGTGTTTGGCAATAGGCGCGCACATCTCCTAGGGTTTTGTCTTTATCTTTAATGTCCATAAAGGTGTGAATAATCCCAAAGAAGGGAATGGACGCCTTCATACTATTTCCAACGGGCGTGTTGCAGCAAGATGTGTACCACCTCAGAAGCCCCGTTCGCGTCAATCTCATTGACCTTAAATTCTCATGCCCTGTGTGAATTTTGACTTGAGATTGTGATGTTTGATACAGCTCTGTTCCGCCCGCATCATCTAATGTATCAGCCTCAGTGCCTAAAAACTGGGCAAAGGCCTGACAATCACTACAACAGCACACAACACGATTACCGCTCCGGGGCGTAATATGTGTTGCCACGCCTGTAACCTCGCCGCACTTACACTTTAAATCAATATCGGCCACACTGCCTCCAACCCTCTAATTGCCCAACCTAAGCTATAGCCTCAAGCTTATAGCATAAGGCCAATGATGTCATCTTTGGCAAAGACGGGACTGATGAGGCGGGGCTAATGAGGCAGCAAAGACAGAACGCGCTTATCCTTAAATACCCTTAAATAAATCTGCTCTCGCGCTTGTTTTAAGCCGCGCGCTCCGTCAAATTAGTCCTATGCGACCTGATATTCTTTTCCCGCTTTTTGCCGATGCGACCAGCCTGAAGGGCGTGGGCCCGCGCGTGGCTGAAACGCTCTCGCGCGCTTTTGGGGCCAAAGGGACAACGCTGCGGGTGAAAGATATTATCCTCACCCCGCCAACAGGCTGCATTGACCGCAGCGCGCGCCCTAGCATTGGCGGGGCTGTGGACGGCGAGATCGCAACATTTGAGGTGCATGTGGATAGCCATATGCCGCCCAGCGCAAAGGGCCGTCCCTACCGTATGCGCGTAAGCGATGAGAGCGGACAAATGATTCTCAGCTGGTTTCATGCGCGCGGCACTTATTTGACCCAGCTTATGCCCGAAGGCTCCACCCGAATTATTTCTGGCAAAACGGAGAGTTATAGCGGTGAAATGCAAATGTCTCACCCCGATTATATCGTCGCGCCGAATGAGGCGGGTCAAATCCCCAATATAGAAACGCTTTACCCTCTAACGGCGGGTCTGTCGCAAAAAGTCGCGCGCAAAGCTATGGCTCAGGCGCTACGCCGTCTGCCAGAATTTGAAGAATGGATAGAGCCATCATTGCTGGCGGGTAAAGACTGGCCGCGCTGGGCCAAGGCTATGCTAATGCTGCATCAACCAGATGGCGCGCTCGATATTTCAGCCAGCGCCGCCCCGCGCATGCGTCTGGCCTATGATGAGCTTTTCGCTAAACAGCTCGCCCTCGCCATCGTGCGCGAGCAAAATCGCCGCGCCAAAGGGCATAGCTTTGACAGCAAAGGCGAATATGTCAGCGAAGTTCTAGCCGGCGCGCCATTCACGCCAACGGGGGCGCAATTGCGCGCCTTTAGCGAGATTAGCGCCGATTTAAAATCGCCTTACCGCATGACGCGGCTATTGCAGGGTGATGTGGGCGCGGGCAAAACCTTTGTCGGAGCGCTGGCGGCGGCGGCGGCCTGTGAAGCGGGCGCGCAAGTGGCCTTTATGGCCCCAACGGAAATCCTTGCCCGCCAACACGCCCATAGCCTCACAGCCTTGCTCGCCCCATCGGGCCTAACCGTCGAGGCCGTGACAGGCCGCGATAAAGGAAAACCGCGTGACGCTTTGGCCACGGGCTTGCGCGAAGGCTATATTGATGTGGTTTGCGGCACACATGCCCTCTTCCAAGAACAGGTGGAATTTAAAAATCTTGGCCTTGTCATTATCGATGAACAGCACCGCTTTGGCGTGCATGACCGTATGAAGCTCACGCAAAAAGGCACGCGGCCAGATTTACTCGTCATGACCGCCACGCCCATACCGCGCACGCTCGCCCTCACCGCCTATGGCGATTTGGACGTCTCAAAACTTGATGAAAAGCCCGCAGGCCGCAAACCAATTGATACGCGTATTGTGCCGCTAGAGCGTCTGGACGCCATGATTGACGGTATTGGCCGCGCCATAGAACGCGACGAGCGGGTCTATTGGGTTTGCCCCCTTGTCGAGGAGAGTGACGCCATTGCCCTGTCCTCTGTTGAGCAGCGCCATAGACAACTCAGCGCTCATTTTGGAGACCGTATTGGCCTATTACATGGCCGCATGAAGGCGCAGGAAAAAACCCAGATTGCGGACGATTTCAAACAGGGCAAGTTTGATATTTTGGTCGCCACCACAGTAATAGAAGTTGGCGTCGACGCGCCAGATGCCACAATCATCATCATTGAACATGCCGAGCGATTTGGCCTAGCGCAGCTCCATCAATTGCGCGGACGTGTTGGGCGCTCAGACAAGCAATCCTCTTGCATTTTGCTCTATAAGGGGCCGCTCTCTGTGAATGGCAAAAAGCGGCTTGAGATTATGCGCGAGAGCGAAGACGGATTTTATATTGCAGAGCAAGACTGGGAGCTGCGCGGCTCTGGTGATTTACTGGGCGCGCGTCAGTCTGGCATGCCTGATTTTAAAATGGCTGATCTGGACAAGCATAAAGCGCTTTTAGAAACCGCCTCCCAAGATGCGCGCCTGCTTATATCCCAAGATCCAAAGCTTGAAAGCCCGCGCGGACAGGCGGCGCGCACCTGTCTTTATTTGTTTGATCAAGATTACGGTATAAGCTTGATGAAATCAGGGTAGAGCTTTGATTCTTAAATGCTTTTACCTGCTTTTGGCGCGCTCATTTTTAATCTTCGCTAGAAATAACGGGCAATTCTTCGGACACCATCCCTGCCGAAATAATAAGCTTGGCCGCATCTTCAGGCGTTAAATCCACGGCCCGAAGCTCGCTGCGTTGCGCCATAAGCAAAAAGCCTGAGGTCGGGTTGGGCGAAGTTGGGACAAAAACATTGACATAACCCTCTGGTAATTTTGTGGCCGTAGCGCCTCTGACCTGCGAGGTAATAAAGCCAACCGCCCAAACATTTTTGCGCGGATATTCAATCAAGCAGACTTCTTGGTTTTCTCTAGTGCTTTGCTCGGCCACTGTTGAGACGAGCTGTTTGCCCGCTGTGTAAAGGTTTGACACAATTGGCACACGCGCCAATATATTCTCGCCCAAATTAATTAAGCTTCGGCCAAAAATATTCTTCGCAAGCGTTCCAAGTACGAAAAGACCAATGATGGATAAAACAAAGCCAAGACCGGGAATAGAGAAAGGCAAGTAAGTATCAGGATTCCATTGCGCTGGAATGAGGGGTTTAATCACTTCATCCGTCTTGCGCACCACAAATAAAACCAACCAAACAGGCGCAATAATGGGAACGGTGACAATAACTCCATAGATGAAATTATTACGGATTTTGCGCCACAAACCCGTATGACGTTTTTCTTTGCCCGCTACCGCAGCAATAGAAGGTTCATTTATTTTTTCAGGCGCGCTCATAAGCTCTCTTTGTTTTTAGCTTTTTTGTCTATCTTTGGGTCTATTTAAAGCTTTCCCCGCCTTATGTAAGCCAATTTTTGATTTGGCCATGCTTATATTGCAATTACGCTTTAAAAACTCACATAACAGTATAATATTCCCCCATGGCAAGTTATCTACCGCGCAAGTTTAAAACTTTTTTGAAAATTGCATCTCTTGCATTCATCATCCTATTGATGATCGCCTTATGGTATTACCGTGTCAAAATTTTCCGCGGCCTAAATGATCCCGGACAGCCCTTCCAAACCTATATTCCGCCAGTCGGAGCTGATTATGACCTTGATGAGGGCTGGATAGCGCGTCCTGATCTGGGCATTGATAGTGAGCTTTTTGAGGGCGATGCAGATATATTTGTTGTCACGCCAACTCTATATCTAGGCCGGCAGCATTGGGTCTCTCCGATTGATGATCCAGAGTTTAACGCCCAAATAGAACGTATCACGACACCGAACTATGTGATGCCTTATGACATTGCAGGGCGGCTCTTTGCGCCACTTTATCGCCAAGCCGCGCTGTTTAGCTTTTTTACGAACCGCGAAGATGCTCGCCTCGCCCAGCGCTTGGCCTATGATGATGTTCGCCGCGCCTTTGATATCTTCCTCTCAAACCATAAGCCTGAGCGCCCCATAGTGCTGATTGGACATGGGCAGGGCGGACTACATGTAAACAGGCTATTATTTGATTATTTTGACGGTGATTTGGCCAATCATCTCGCGGCCGCTTATATTATAGATCACCCAACTGTGCTTGAAACGCTCCCTGCAACCGTACCGCCTTGCGAGGCCGCCGACAGCGTGAATTGTGTGGTTGGCTTTGGCACATTCACGCCAAATGACGAGGTGACAGCAGAGCGGTTTGTCACGGAAAGTCTTGTCTTTCAGCCAGATGGAAGCTTGGAAGTCGTGCGAGGACGCGAGCTATTATGTGTGAACCCGCTTTTATGGACACGGGATGAAGATTATGCCCCCGCGCGCCTGCATCTTGGCGGCATTGCAGCAGAAGGTCTGGGGCGCGATCAAATAGCCGTCCCCGCCAGACGTCAATTTGGCGCGCAATGCGAGGAAGGCATATTAATTATCGACACACCTAAAGAGCGTAGCCTGCGCCGCCCCATACGATTTGGCGGAAAATTTCGCACGCTTCATTCTAATCTATTTTACGAAGATCTTCGCCAAAACATCCTATTGCGAGTCCAAAGCTTGATAGATACGGATACATTGCCAAGACGCGCGCCTCTTTTACAAGATGAAGATATTATCGATATTGAAGATGTCCTTATCACTCTGCCTGAAAATTAGAGTTTTATGTCAAAACGCTTCAAAATAATCCTGAAAAAGACATGCATTCATCTTGCCCCGCAATGCCGCTAGCTATAGCTTTGCTCTCAATGACTGACAGCAGATCTTGTTAAAGGCCTGCGCGCAAACCCAAAGAACGACTATAATTCAGAGACATCATATGACCGCACATTCCGTTCTCGACCTGATCGGCAACACTCCCCTTTTACGGCTCAAAGAAGCCTCTAAGCTGACAGGCTGTGAGATTTACGGCAAGGCTGAGTTTCTCAACCCTGGCCAATCCGTCAAAGACCGCGCCGCATTAGGGATTATTCGCGCCGCTGAACAGGCTGGCACGCTCAAACCAGGCGGCTTTGTCGTCGAGGGCACAGCAGGCAATACAGGTATTGGCTTAGCTATGGTCTCAGCCGCGCTGGGCTATCGCTGCAAAATCGTCATTCCGCGCACGCAAAGCCAAGAGAAAAAAGATGCAATACGGCTTCTAGGCGCTGAACTGATCGAAGTTGACGCTGTGCCTTATGCCAATCCAGATAATTATGTGCATTATTCTGGACGCCTCGCCAAAGAATTGGCGCAAACAGAACCAAATGGCGCGGTCTGGGCCAATCAATTTGACAATGTCGCCAATCGCGACGCCCATTACCGCACGACAGGCCCGGAAATATTCGACCAGACTGACGGCAAGGTTGACGGCTTTATCTGCTCTGTAGGTTCTGGCGGAACACTTGGCGGTGTGTCCATGGCGCTCAAAGAGCGCAACCCCAAAATACAAATTGGCCTCGCCGATCCGGGCGGCTCAAAAATGTTTAGCTATTACAAACATGGCGAACTAGCGACGGAAGGCGGGTCTATTACAGAAGGCATTGGCCAAGGCCGTATCACCGCCAATCTTGAAGATATCATCGTTGATCGCGCTTATCGCATTGAGGATAAAGAAGCTCTGCAAATTGTCTTCGCCCTTACTCAGCTAGAAGGCCTATGTCTTGGCGGCAGCTCTGGTATTAATATTGCGGGCGCTATCCATATGGCGCGAGAGCTTGGCCCCGGCCATACAATTGTGACAATTTTATGCGATTATGGCAGCCGCTATCAGTCCAAAGTCTATAACCCTGAATTTTTACGCAGCAAAGGCCTGCCCTGCCCGCCTTGGATTGACTAATCATGACAGATGCGGCTCTAGCCTGTCCGCTGATAACAGTAACAGAGCTGGCCGCATTAGCCGCGAGCAACGCGCATATCCAGATCATAGATGCCAGCTGGTTTTTAGCGGGCAATGACGACCCACTTTCGGGAAAACTCATAGAGGGCGCACTAGAGTTTGACCTTGCCTCGATTAAAGCTGCGCCTTTGCCTGAGCAAAATGCAGCCTTCTACGCCAAAGCTTTTGCCCAATTAGGCGCAGACCCGACTAAGCCCACAATTTTTTATGACCGCGCGGGTTTATTCTCTGCCCCGCGCGGCTGGTATATGGCCAAAGAAGCAGGATTTAAGGCTATAGCTGTGCTCGATGGCGGTCTGCCTGCTTGGCGAGAGGCGGGTTATCCAACAGTCAGCCATTACCGTAAAGCGCCAGCTTTAATTCCGCCCAAAAAAACCTCTATCAATCCCGTAACCGCAAAAACCATATTGCGCGCCATAGACAGTCACATACAAAGTGACACACAAATAGTAGATGCGCGCCCCGCAGCACGGTTTTTCGGACAACACCCCGAGCCGCGCCCAGCCCTGCGCTCAGGCCATATACCGAGCAGTATCAACCTTCCTTTTGGAAGCCTGAAAACAGCCGATAATCGCCTCCTGCCTATTGGCGTATTACGCAGCAAAGTTAAGGCCGCCAAAATTGACCTCTCACAACCAATCATCACATCTTGCGGTTCTGGAGTAACCGCTTCTGGATTAGCTTTAATCTTTGCCCTACTTGGCAAATGGGATGTGTCCGTCTATAGCGGCTCTTGGAGTGAATGGGGAGCAGAAGAGAGCGGCCTTCCCATCAGCACTCATCACAGCAAGACCGAAACAACACCACAGTAATACCGAAGCAATACCGAAGCAAAACCGCGCCTAAATAATATCAGTGAATGAAGCCATGAAAAAAGAAACCCTATTCACCCATATTGGCCGCCCTAAGGCAGGTCTGGGAACGCCTGTCAGCACGTCTATAACGCGCGCCTCTACCCTATTATTTGAGCGTGCTGAGGATTTATATCGCAAAGATGTTCGCGGCTATGGGCGTCATGGCAGCCAAGTTCATGACCATCTAAAAGAAGCTTTTATCGCGCTGGAAGGCGGAGAGCATTGCGCGTTAGTGCCCTCTGGTCTGGCCTCTTGCACAATCGCCATTATGGCCTGCGTCGAGGCGGGGGATCATATCCTGCTCACCGATAGCGCTTATGGCCCGACCTATAGTTTTTGTCAGACCTTTCTTAAAAAAATGGGCGTAGAGACAACCATCTATGACCCGCGCATTGGCGCAGATATTGAGGCGTTAATCCAAGACAATACCAAAGTCATTTTACTGGAAAGCCCCGGCTCGCTTACCTTTGAGATTCAGGATTTGCCTGCCATATGCAAAATTGCCAAAGCGCGCGGCGTAACAACGATCATAGATAATACGTGGTCGGCGGGCATCACGCTTAGCCCGCTTGCCTTGGGCGTGGATATTAGCGCCCATGCCGCTACAAAATATTTTGGCGGACATAGCGATATTCTTTTTGGTGCAATCATAAGTAAAAACAAGACCTTAGGAAATTCTATTGACAAGACAGCTAAGGCCATTGGCCTTGCGACATCGCCAGATGACGCCTATCAAATTTTGCGCGGCTTTCGCACTATTATGCCCCGATTTTCCCAAAGCGAGGCCAGCGCCTTGCAACTGGCTACATGGCTAGAGAGCCGCGATGAGGTCGCGCAAGTCTTGCACCCTGCTCTGGCGTCCCATCCCGATCATGCCATCTGGAAACGCGACTTTACGGGCGGCGCCTGCATATTTGCCATTGTATTAAAGCCAGTCAGCGCAAGTCAGGTTTTAGCCTTTATCAATGCGCTAAACATCTTTGGCATTGGCTATAGCTATGGCGGATTTGAGAGCTTGTGCATTCATTGTGACCCGCAGCTTCGCCGCGATCATGGGGATAAATTTGATGGCCCCCTTGTGCGCTTTGCCTGCGGGTTAGAACATGCTGATGATCTGCAAGCAGACATAGAGCAAGCCCTGCGCGCCTTAAAATAATATGACAATACCAAAGCGAAGCATTTGGAAGATGAAGCGCCTATGGTTAGGCCTTATATTGATTATCAGCATTGCCGCGCTTAGCTCTTGCGCTGGCCCGCGTATGCTCATGCAAACGGCGCCAAGCACCCCAAAAGCCACTGCGGCTAGCCCGCCCATTACAGCCCAAAGCCGTGCCGATTGGCTGGCCCAAAAACCTAACATTCTCACCGCGCTAGAGACCCATGTTTACGGCGTCACCCCGCCAATTACTCCGCCCCTTATCCTTGAGCAAAGCTTGACGCCTTTTTCTGCCTTTGACGGGACAGCCCGCGCCGAAGAACTTATGGTGCAGTTCTCCCCTAATGGCATAGACAGCGCGCCCGTGCCTGTTGTGATCCTCACACCACATGATGCCGATGGCCCCGTCCCGCTCATCTTGATGCAAAATTTTTGCCCAAATCATAATGTGATCCCGCTCGAGCAACTTACAAAGCCTGTCGGAAATCACATAGATTGTAGCGGCGAAGGTTTTAAGGATAATTTATTTGGCTATTTTTTCGGCCGCTATATCACCACGCCGCCCATTGAGCATATTATGGAGCGCGGCTATGGCCTCGCCGTTATCCATCCACCGCAATTTGTACCTGACCGCCGAAGGACAGGCCGCGCAAGCCTTGCCAGTTATGACGCGCCTGACTGGGGCACAATCGGGGCTTGGAGCTGGCAGACAGCGGCGCTCGCCCAATATTTTCAAACTGATACGCGCTTTTCAGACATTATCGCCTATGGCCATTCACGATATGGCAAATCCGCCCTGCTCGCCGCCGCATTATCCCCTGCCATTGACGGGGTGGTCTCTCATCAATCAGGCACAGGCGGAGCCTCTCTGTCTCGCAATAAAAAGGGCGAAACCGTTCAAGATATTACAGAGCGTTATCCCCATTGGTTTACCCCGCAATATATGGCTTACAGCGAAGAGCAGAGCGCCCTGCCCATAGATCAGCACCATTTACTGGCCATGATTGCGCCGCGCCCTGTCTTGCTAGGAAATGCCCGCCGCGATGTGTGGAGTGACCCTGAAGGAGGCTTTCGCGCGGCCCAAGGAGCCACGCCCATTTATCAGCTTTACGGCGAGAGCGGCCTTAGCGCGCAAAAGCTGACACAGTTCCAACCCGCCGACAGCCTCGCCTTCTGGATGCGCCCCGGGACACATGGCGTGACCAAAGAAGATTGGCCCTCATTTTTAAGCTTCTTAGACGCGCATTTTAAATAAGACTCATTTTAAAATAAGATGCTCAATACCGCTCTAGGGCGGCACATATAGTTCGCCACTGATTCTTAGCAGACCGAACGCCAAATGGCCGCGTCAACCATCCTATGGCATGCAGCTCATCACAAGATAGTTAGTCAACTTCACAAACACTCCACTTTCTATTGCGTTGTTAAGTTCGCATAGCCGCCTATCATGCTTTCACTTTGTTATTCATAAGGGAGAGAAAAGAATGCAAAAAATTTTACCATTAACCGCACTAGCCTTAACAATTGGGCTATATAGCGCGCCAGCCTTTGCCGCCGATGGCTTTTATGTTAGCGGCGCCATTAATACGACGACACAAGAAAATAATCAGAGCCGAAACACTGGAACCAACGCCCCCTTAGTTGGCGCTGTTGGAGGCCCGAGCGGCACAGTGAGTGACAAAGAGACAGATATCGGCATTGCATTAGGTGTCGGTTATAAAAAACATGTTTTTCGTGATGATGTTTATATCTCTGGCGAAGTGTTTTACAGCTTTGAAAATGTAGAAACGACGACTCTTAACTCTGTAAAAGTCAACGAAGTGTCGCTAGACAGCACTTATGGATTTGATGTCAAATTCGGCACTGACGTCACCAATAAAGTATCAATTTATGGCTTAGTCGGCGCGACTAATTTCGATTTTGATAGCGCAATTGCCTATACATTCGCTGATCCTGTCGCGGATGCCTCTGACGATGAATGGGGCTTTACCTATGGCGGCGGGGTTGAGGTTGCAATCACACGAAGGATTTCGACCTTTGGTGAGTTTCGCCTAAGCCAAGATATTGATTTTGATACACCTGTCGACCAAGGCGGCATTCAAGCCGAAGAAGACTTAAACTATACGGTTTTGAAGACTGGGCTACGTTACAGCTTCTAAAAAATCGTATCATACTTAACCTAACTCATCTAAGTCCTTGAGTTAGGTGCTTGCCCGTT
>JALZUP010000001.1 GCA_023301505.1 Robiginitomaculum sp. | reverse complement strand
CAATCATTGTCGGATTAGACAATCTGTTTGATGAAGAGGCTCGCCTGAACACATCTCAGCTCAAAGATATTGCGCCTCTAGCAGGCCGCAATCTCCGCCTATCCGTCTCATATGGCTTTTAGGGGGTTAAACTCCGTGAGTTAAGACAGAAAACGCCAAACAGGCTGCAAATCTGTAAAATTAAAAAGCCGCGCATCAAGCGCGGCTTTTTTAATGAACTCTATGATTTTTCGACGATGATTTTTTCCAAAGAGGAGGTCCTTAAATTAAAGGCTGCCGCCTCCAGTGCCGTCCCAACCAGCCTTAGCCCCCCAATTTCGCTTTCAAAATTTCATTGACGGCTTGGGGGTTTGCTTTGCCGCCGCTGGCTTTCATGACCTGTCCGACGAAGAAGCCGATGAGGCGTGGATTTTCGGCGACTTTTGCGGCTTGATCTGCATTGGCGGCTATCACCTCATCGACGATTTTTTCAATCGCGCCCATATCTGTGACTTGCTTTAATCCGTCGCGCTCAATGATTTCGTCGGCGCTGCCCTCCCCGTCAAACATTTTCTCAAATACCTGTTTGGCGATTTTACCAGAGATGGTTTTATCAGCAATACGGTCCAAAAGACCGCCCAGCGCGCTAGCGTCAACGGGGCTATTTTCAAGCTCCAGACCCGCTTTATTTAGCGAGCCAAAGAAATCACCCAGCATCCAGTTCGCGGCAATCTTAGCGTCGCGGCCTTTGGCCAGAGTCTCATAAAAACCGGACACACGTTTTTCACTCGTGAGCAAGCGCGCATCATATTCAGACAAGCTATACTGCTCCATAAAGCGCGCCTTGCGCATATCTGGAAGCTCTGGCAGATCGGCTTTAATTTTATCGACAAAGCTTTGCTCAATCTTGATGGGCAGCAAATCAGGGTCAGGGAAATAGCGATAATCATGCGCGTCTTCTTTGGAGCGCATCGTGCGGGTCTCTCCCTTTGCGCTATCAAAGAGGCGGGTTTCTTGGTCAACCTCACCGCCAGCCTCCAAAATTTTAATCTGGCGGCGGGCTTCATAATTAATAGCCTGACGGATAAAGCGCATGGAGTTGACATTTTTAATCTCGCAGCGCGTGCCCAGCTCCCCGCCTGGACGGCGCACAGAGACATTCACATCAGCGCGAAGATTGCCCTTCTCCATATCCCCGTCACATGTCCCCAAAGCGCGCACAATAGAGCGCAGCTTTTCAACATAGGCCGAGGCTTCATCAGGGCTGCGCATATCAGGTTTTGATACAATCTCCATGAGCGCCACGCCACTACGGTTAAGGTCTACATAGGTCTCATCAGGTGAGAGGTCATGGATGGATTTACCCGCATCTTGCTCCAAATGCAGGCGCTCAATTCCAACCACGATTTGCTCGCCAACTTTTCCATCGGCGTCAATCGGCACAATCTCAATCTCGCCTTCGCCGACAATGGGATGCTCAAATTGGCTGATCTGATACCCTTGGGGCAGATCAACATAGAAATAGTTTTTACGGTCAAAGCGCGAGAATAAATTAATCTGCGCGTTAAGGCCAAGGCCCGTCTTCACCGCTTGCTCAATACAGAACTTATTGACCACAGGCAGCATGCCCGGCATGCCCGCATCCACCAGCGAGACCTGCGTGTTCGGCGCGCTGCCATATTCCGTCGCCGCGCCAGAAAATAGCTTGGAGCTGGACGCGACCTGCGCATGCACCTCCAGCCCAAGGATGATTTCCCAATCCCCAGTCTCGCCTTTAATCCAGTCTTTTGCGTCCGCGACGCGAGGTGCTATGAACATAATACAGCTCCTTTAGGGTGAAAGTTGATGAATGCCGCCTTAAAAGTACTATTATGTGGGTAGCTCAGCTTAATAAAATAATGCTCTGTCATTACACCCACCATTTGTTCGGCTTGGCGTTAAACCCAGCGGCGTCTTCCAGCGCGCTTGCGGCTTTAAACACGGTGTCTTCGTCCAGCGCGCGTCCGATAATCTGAAGACCTAGCGGCAAGCCATTACTGTCCAGACTTGCAGGAACGCTGATACTTGGAAGGCCCGCCAAATTCGCTGTCACGGTGAAAATGTCATTGAGATACATTTGCACCGGGTCATCAAATTTATGCCCAACTGGGAAGGCCGCATTTGGCGTCGTTGGGGTGAGCAAGGCGTCGCATTGCTCCCATGCGGTTTTAAAGTCCTGCGCAATGCGCGTGCGCACTTTTTGCGCTTGCAGATAATAAGCATCATAATAACCCGCAGATAGAACATAGGTTCCAATCATGATGCGGCGGCGAACTTCTTCGCCAAAGCCCTGCGCGCGTGTGCGCTCATAAGTGTCATTTAGGTTATCGCCTTCAACGCGCGCGCCGTAGCGCATACCGTCATAGCGCGCCAGATTAGACGAGGCCTCCGCAGGGGCGACGATATAATAGGCTGGCAGAGCATATTTCGTATGCGGCAGCGACACATTCACGATTTGCGCGCCAGCCTCTTGGAGCCATTTAATGCCTTGCTGCCAGAGCGCTTCGATCTCGGCGGGCATGCCGTCCATTGTATATTCTTTGGGGATGCCAATTTTCATGCCCTTCACAGAGCCGCCGCACGCGCTCACCCAATCAGGCACGTCAATATTAAGCGAGGTGCTATCTTTGGGGTCATGCCCTGCCATGCTTTGCAAAAGAATTGCGCTATCTTTCACAGTTTTGGCAATCGGGCCAGCTTGGTCAAGCGAGCTGGCAAAAGCCACTGTGCCCCAGCGAGAACATCGGCCATAGGTTGGCTTCATCCCGACTGTGCCTGTAAAAGCGGCCGGCTGGCGGATAGAGCCACCTGTATCAGTCGCCGTTGCGCCTAAACATAAATCTGCAGCCACCGCCGCCGCGCTACCGCCAGAGGAGCCGCCCGGCACGCGGGCTGCCCCGTCAGCGGCTTTCCACGGATTAATCACCGCGCCAAATGCAGAGGTCTCATTTGAGCTGCCCATCGCAAATTCATCCAGCGCAAGCTTGCCAAGCATAACCATGCCGTCTGCCTTCATATTGGCCGTGACGGAGCTCTCATAAGTCGGCGTAAATTCACCGAGAATTTTAGAGCACGCTGTGGTTTTTACGCCCTGCGTGCAAAATAAATCTTTCACGCCCAAAGGCGCGCCTTCAAGCGCCCCGCCCTCGCCTTTGGCGAGCTTGGCGTCACTGGCTTTGGCTTGCTCTAGCGCTAAATCAAAGCTGGGCGTGACAAAGGCGTTAAGCGCGCCTGCGCCTTCAATGGCGTCAATATGCGCTTTGGTGATATCCTCAGAGGAGAACTCTTTAGCTTTAAGTCCGCTAAGCGCAGCCTCAAGGCTCAACTGTGTTAAATCAGACATAGCGGCCCTCCTATTCTACGCTGCGCGGAACAACGTAAAAGCCGTCATCGGCTTTGGGCGCATTGGCCAGCACGTCATCGCGCACGCCGCCATCGCTAATCACGTCATCACGCATGGGCGCAGCGACGTCCACGGCAGAGGTCATAGGCGCAACGCCCTCAACATCCACTTCGCCGAGCTGTTCAATCCAGCCTAAAATACCGTTCAGCTCATCCGCCAGAGGAGCCAAGCGGCTCTCTTCGACATGTAAACGCGAAAGCCGCGCGATTTTTTTGACAATCTCGGCGGTAACGCCGTCATTTTCTGTGGTTTTTTGATCGCTCACGCGAGTCTCCATAATAGCCTAGCCGCGAATTAGCAGGGGGCGCGGTTGGGAGCAAGAAAAGACTTAAGGTAAAGGCGAATGAGCGCTCCTTTAGTCCTATCCGCTAGCCTTTAAGTTTTTCCCGCCGCGCATTGCGCTTTAACATCAATCAGTCTACCAGATTTTATGGCTAAATTTAACAATGATAATATTTCACCGCTCACGCCCCGCATGGGCAATATTGTCACTCGATTTATTGGCGATTTAATCTTAAAATGCATTGGCTGGAAGGTAACAGGGCAGCTACCTAATGTAGAAAAAATCGTCATTATTGGCGCGCCTCATACCAGCAATTGGGACTTTGTGATTGCTATGGCCTCTATGTTATCCGTCGGGCTGCGTTTTTCTTGGATGATGAAAAAACAAGCCTTCTTCTTTCCCCTTGGCGGGCTGTGGAAGGCAATGGGCGGCGTACCAGTTGAGCGCAGAGGCAAAACTGATATCGTCGCACAAATGACAAATTGGTTTAACTCTAATGAGACAGCGTGGCTAGGCATAATGCCTGAAGGCACGCGCCGCAAAGTTAAGCAGTTACGAAGAGGTTATCTGCGCATAGCCTATGCCGCCAATGTGCCTGTTTTCATCATTGGACTAAATGGGCCGACCAAAGAAGTCGTCTTGGATAAAATTTTTGAGCTTAGCGGCGATATGGACGCTGACAACGCGGCGATAAAAGCTTATCTTGATAGTACATTTATCGGTGTGCGGCCTGAACTCGGATAATCCTTTAATATAGCAATAGACAGACAGACGATTAGCAATATGAAATATGACAACCCACATATGAGTGAACATTCCCCGCGCATGGGCAATGCACTAACCCGCGCCATTGGCTCTTTGGGGCTAAAGCTAACAGGCTGGAAATTAATTGGCAAAATGCCTGACGAGCCAAAATTCATCATTGTCGGCGTGCCTCACACCAGCAATTGGGATGCCATAAGCGCATCACTGGCTATGCTTGCTAGCGGTTTTAAATATACATTCCTCATCAAAGAAGAGTGGTTTTTCTGGCCTATGGGACCATTGCTGCGCGCGCTTGGTGGATTTCCTGTTAATCGCGGAAAAGGCACAAATGTGGTTTCGCAAGTCTCAGAGCTATATGAGCAAAGCGAGAAAATATGTGTCGGTTTTCCGCCCGAAGGCACGCGCAGCAAAGTTGAGCGCTATAAGACAGGCTATTTACGGGCTGCTTACGCCGCCAAGGTCCCCATCTTTATCTGTGCTTTTGATGGCCAAAACAAACATGTCGTGCTTGATCGGCTTTTTCCGTTGACGGGCGATCTCAATACAGACAATACCGCTATAAAAGCCTATGTTGATGAAAACTGGATCGGGGTTCACCCTGAGCGCCAAAAATAACCAAGAGCCAAAGCAAAAACCAAACAAACAAAGAGACAAAAGCCCAAAATAGAGGACACGCCCCACCAGATGACCCGCACCAGATGAATAGTCCAACCCATACACTTTTAGCGATGGCACTGCTGTCTAAATCTGGAAAGCCTGTGCGCAATTGGGCTATTGCTATTGGCTCGCTCATTCCTGATATCGCCATTTATATTTGGGCGCCGTGGCAAATGTGGATCAATGATGTGGGCAGGCGCACATTATGGCGCGAGCTTTATTTCGAAGACACAATGCAGGCGATTATTGCCCCGCCCAATTCCATACCGCTCTTTGCCCTGCTCGCGGGCATCGGATTTTGGCTCAACGCATCGGGGCGTAGCCTCAAATGGGGCTTAGCCCTCTTAATGTTATCCTTGGCCGCCCTTATCCATATCGCCACCGATATACCCGTACACAGCCATGATGCCTATCGCCATCTTTGGCCCTTATCTGATTGGCGTTTTCACTCGCCCATCTCTTATTGGCAAGATAGCCGCGGCGGGCGCTGGATCAGCATGATCGAAGCCGCGATAGGCCTAGCCTGCGCCATTGTGTTATGGCGGCGTCATCCGCGCTTATGGGTTAAGCTTACATTGGGCCTATTGGGTCTGGCCTATATTGCCTTACAGCTTAAGATGTGGCTTGACCCTTTTGGCGGCCCGCCCTAGAGCCGCCTATGGCAATCATCGACATAGACATACTCGCCGCTAGCTCTGGCCCCCTGATGGGGCTTGACCCCGGAACAAAGACATTGGGAATTGCCATTAGCGATGCAACGCGCCTAATCGCCAGCCCGCTTGAGACGATTAAGCGCAAGAAATTCACCCCTGACGCGGCCAAATTATTTGATATTTATGACGCCAAGGGCGCAAGCGCGCTGATTATTGGTTTGCCGCTAAATATGGACGGCAGTAGCGGCCCGCGCGCGCAATCGGTCAAAGACCTTGCTCATAATTTATCTAGCCTTCGCGATGTCCCTATTTTCTTCTGGGATGAACGCCTCTCTACAGCAGCCGTCACGCGAACATTATTAGAAGCCGATAGCAGCCGTAGCAAACGCGCCGAAGCGGTAGATAAGCTAGCCGCGTCTTACATTTTGCAAGGCGTGCTGGATAGATTGCGCGCCAGCCCGTAATAAGACTATATAAAGCATATAAAGCTAGATGACATTTTGCATGACAGTTTCAGACGAGACTTTACGACGACATTTATACGACGACATTTAAAGGATAAGCCCATGAATTTGCTTTTCAAATCCCTGCTTTGGGTAACAGCCTCAGCATTTGTGCTGGGCGGCTGTAGCGGCGAGACTGCCCCCGCCAAAGAGCTAACAGGAGCCAGTCTGAAAACGCAAAATGCCGCCCTTGCCGCCGTCACCCCTGACACGACAGAGCCGCGTTATATCACGCCCGAAGATGCGCGCGAGGCCGCCCCAGAAATTGACATTCCCTTTGAGAGCTTCACTCTTGATAATGGCTTGCGCGTTGTTGTCCATGAAGACCGCAAAACGCCAACCGTTGCCGTATCGGTTTGGTATAATGTTGGCTCCAAGGATGAAGAGCCTGGCAAGACAGGTTTTGCCCATCTGTTTGAGCATCTTATGTTTAATGGCTCGGAAAATTATAATGATGAATATTTCGGCCCCTTTGAAAAGGCTGGCGCAACGGGCATGAATGGCACCACATGGTTTGACCGCACTAATTATTTTCAAACGGTGCCTACGCCCGCGCTGGATATGGCGCTGTGGATGGAATCTGACCGCATGACCCATTTTGAGGGCGCAATCACAGAAGAGCGCCTCGATGAACAGCGCGGCGTAGTTCAAAATGAAAAGCGCCAAGGCGATACACAGCCTTATGGCTTGGCTGAATATCGCGTGCTCGAGGGATTGTTCCCCGAAGGCCATCCCTATCGCTGGTCTACCATTGGATCTATGGCCGACCTTGATGCCGCCTCACTCGAAGATGTGAAAAGCTGGTTTAAAAAATATTATGGCGCAACCAATACGGTCGTCGTGCTTGCTGGCGATATTGACGCCGCTACGGCCAAGCCGCTTATGGAAAAATATTTTGGCGACGCGCCGACTGGCGAGCCTCTCTCTCAGCTCAAAGACTGGGTCCCTGCCCATACAGGCATCAGAAAAGAAGTCATGTATGACCGCGTGCCTCAAGCCCGTCTTGACCGTTACTGGGCTGTGCCGGGACGGCTTAGCCAAGATAGCGCGGTGTTATCGCTCGCAGCCCAAATATTAGGCTCAGGCAAGACCTCGCGCCTTTACAAAGAGCTTGTCTTTGAACGCGAGCTGGCCACCAATATTTCAGTCTATAATGAAGAACATAATCTGGCGTCAATTTTTACAATCAATGTCACCCTAGCGCCCAAATCCGATAAGGCCGCCAGAGCCGAAGCCAATGCCGTGATTGATGAGATCATGGCCGAGTTTTTAGAAAATGGCCCCACCCAAGCCGAACTTGATGCCAATAAAACAAAGCTAAACGCATTATACATTCGCGGCGTAGAGGAAATTGGCGGCTTTTATGGCAAGGCCGCTGTACTAGCGGAAGGCGAGCTTTATGCTGGCGACCCCAGCTTTTGGAAAACGCAGCTAGGCTGGGTCAATGCCGCCACGCCGCAGCTTGTACGCAATAGCGCGCAGCAATGGCTCTCTGACGGCGCATTCCACCTTGATATTCTGCCCTTTGGTGAACCAGAATCAGCGGCCCAAGGCGCAGACCGCTCCGCCTTGCCTGATATTGGCCCCGTCCCGCAGCTTAACTTTCCCGATATTCAAACCGCGCAGCTATCTAACGGACTTAAACTTGTCCTTGCCCAGCGCGACGCCATCCCTGTCATCAATATGGCCCTTGAATTTGACGCGGGCTATGCCGCAGATGCGGGCCGTAAACTCGGCGTATCCAGCTTTGCTATGTCCATGCTCGATGATGGAACGACAAGCCTTGATGAGCTTGAACTATCGGGACAGCTCGACAGTCTGGGCGCAACTTTATCCAGTAGCGCCTCACTCGATAGCAGCACCGTACAGATGAGCGCTCTAAAGGATAAATTTGATAGCTCGCTCACTATATTTGCAGATATTGTGAAAAACCCTGCATTTGACGCAGACGGGCTAGAACGCCTGCGCAATCGCTGGCTAGCTTTCATTGAACGTGAAAAAGCACAGCCCGTACAGCTCGCCTTGCGCTTGCTCCCGCCCGCCCTTTACGGAAGCGGTCATGCTTATGGCATTCCATTTACTGGCTCTGGCACAGCCCAGAGCACCCAATCGCTAACCCGCGAGGATTTGCTCGCCTATCATCAAAACTTCATCCGTCCCGATAATGCCACACTCTTTGTCGTTGGCGATATTGATTTAGAAACGGCCATCGATAAATTTGAAAATGCACTCGGGGATTGGGCCGTGCCAGAAACGGATATTCCCGTGAAAAATATCGCAGCCGTTGATCTGCCCGCTCAAAACCGTGTCATTATCGTTGATAAGCCAGATGCGCCGCAATCGCTCATTCTTGGCGGCCATGTTGTCGCTCCAACTGGCTCGGATGAAACACTGGCCATTCAAACAATGAATGAAGCCTTAGGCGGAGCTTTTACCGCGCGGGTCAATATGAATTTGCGCGAGGATAAGGGCTGGGCTTATGGCGCATTCACCTTTACGCGCGATGCGAAAGGACAGCGCCCGTGGTTTGTCTATGCGCCCGTCCAGACCGATAAAACCAAAGAGTCTCTACAAGAACTCTATAAAGAAATTAATGCCTATCTCACCACGCGGCCTATCACCCAAGATGAGCTGGAAAAAGTCGTCAATAGTGAGGTGCGCTCCCTGCCCGGTAAATTTGAAACCGCCGATGCCGTGCTCGGCGAGATTGTCAGCAATGCCAAATATGGCAAGCCGCTTGACGCCGCCACAACACTTGCCCAGCGCTATGAAAGCCTAACAGTAGACAGCCTTCGCCAGACCGCGAAAGATACAATCAAAACAGGCTCTATCATTTGGGTTATTGTCGGCGACCGCGCCCAAATCGAAGGCCCTGTGCGCGAATTAGGCATAGCCGAGTTAGAATTTTGGGACACGGATGGCAATCAGATTGACTAATCACCGCGCCATTATTTTAGCTATCATTTATAAGGAGCGGTAATTTTCCTCTTTACCGCTCCCGCCCCCTCCTATAAACACCACAAAAATAGCGGAGGCATAATTGGCCAACTCACTTGACGGCTACCGATTTGAACGTCCCCATTTACTCGGCATAAGCGATTTAAACCGAGTTGATGTCGAACTTCTATTAGACCTTGGCGCTCATTATCTCGACAACACAATTCCCGACAAAAAAGTCCTCTCAAATAAGACTTTGGTGAATTTGTTTTTTGAAAAATCCACCCGAACACAAAACTCATTTGAAATTGCAGCTAAGCGCCTTGGCGCGGATGTGACCAATATGACGGTAGAGAATAGTTCTGTGGCCAAGGGCGAGACTTTACTTGATACGGCAGCAACTCTTAACGCTATGCACCCTGATTTGCTGGTTGTGCGCCATAGCGCGGCGGGCGCGCAGGCTTTGCTCTCGCAAAAGGTCAATTGCGCCGTGATTAATGCGGGCGACGGGGCGCATGAACATCCCACGCAAGCTTTGCTTGATATGCTCACCTTACGCTCTCATCTGGGCAGCACGGACGGGCTTTGCGTCGCCATTTGCGGCGATATATTACATAGCCGCGTCGCGCGCTCAAATGTAGCACTGCTTAATATGCTGGGCTGTGAAGTGCGCCTGATTGGCCCGCCAACACTTATCCCCGCCGATGCCGATCGCTGGGGCGCCGATGTGTTTCACAGCATGGAAGATGGCTTGCCCGGATGTGATGTCGTTATGATGCTACGTTTGCAAATGGAACGCATGCAAGGCGCGTTCATTCCGTCAAAGCGCGAATATTTCCATTTTTACGGCCTAGACCACGCCAAATTAAAGCTAGCCAATTCTGGCGCTTTGGTCATGCATCCTGGTCCCATGAACCGCGGAGTGGAAATAAGCTCTAGCGTTGCCGATGACCCCGAATTCAGCCTCATCACCCGCCAAGTTGAGGCGGGCGTAGCCATGCGAATGGCTATCTTGCACCTGCTCTCCGAGGCCCGTGATCGCAAGCGCAATCACAACAGGGAGGCAAGCTTATGAGCCAGATAGCCATTATAAATGCCCGCCTGATGGATCCAGAAACCAGCTATGACGGTCTGGGCGACATTCTGATTGAAGACGGCATAATTACCGCTATGGGCGCAGATATTTTCGGCCATGACGGCACGCCAGATACAGCGCAAATCATCGATGCAGACGGATTAATCTGCGCGCCGGGCTTAATTGACATGCGCGTTATTACAGGCGATCCGGGCCGTGAAGGCAAAGAGAGCTTAGAATCAGCCGGACGCGCGGCGGCCGCTGGCGGCGTGACCTCCATGGTTGTCATGCCGCAAACCAAACCCATTATCGACAATGTGGCCTTGCTGGATCACATTATGCGCCGAGGCGCGGAACGCAGCCCCGTGCGGGTCTATTGCGCGGGCGCTCTGACGGATAATCTGGACGGGCAATCCATGACGGAAATCGGCCTTTTAAACAAAGCAGGCGCGGTTTATTTTAGCAATGGCGAGCGCCCGATAGGCGATAGCCGTATCATGCGCCGCTTGCTCTCCTATAGCTCCGCCTTCAATGTTCTTATTGCTCACCGCGCCATTGACCCTGCCCTATCTGATGGCACATGCGCGCATGAAAGCGATTTTTCCTCGCGCCTTGGCTTATCTGCCGCCCCCGCTATGGCGGAACGCATCATGATTGAACGCGATATTGCGCTTGCCGAACTTACGGGCGGGCGCTTATTGATTGATCTCGTCTCTTCCGCCGAAGCGCTTGGCGTGATTAGCAGGGCTAAATCCCGTGATCTGGAAATTGCTTGCACGGCCAGCATCAATCATTTGGCGCTGAATGAATTAGATATTGGCGATTACCGCACCTTTGCCAAGCTTGACCCGCCCCTACGCGAAGAGAGTGACCGCAGGGCGCTTTTGGCAGCCGTCAATGACGGCACGATTGATGTGATTGTCTCTGCCCATGACCCACATCCCGCAGGAGAGAAACGCCTCCCCTTTGCCGAAGCGGAAGCCGGCGCCGTTGGGCTTGAGACTTTACTCGCAGCAGGCTTGACATTGGCGGGCGATGAACAGCTTGACCTTATGGCTTTTCTAGGCAGTTTGACGATTAATCCCGCCACGCTTTTAGGGCTTCCAACAGGACGGCTCGGCCAAGGCGCGCCAGCCGATATTGTACTGATTGACCCCAATATTCCGTGGGTTTGCGATGCAAGTAAGCTTCTATCAAAGTCCAAAAACACACCCTTTGATGGACGCCGACTAATCGGCAAAGCCGTTACAACAATCGTAGCTGGACAGATTGTTTATTCAGCGTAAAATTAGCTATATCTGGCCTTATATCCAATTGGCCCAATACCCATTAAGGGTAATGAAAGAAAATTTCGGAGGAGAGACTTATGACCATGTTTAAATCTATGCTTATTGGCAGCGCGGCGGTAGCTGGTATCTTGGGATTAAGTGCGTGCAGCCAAGGCGGCAATGACACTTCAAGTTCAACCTCGCAAGTCGCGCAAGCCATGAGCGCCCCTAACACTATGGGCGGTGATATGGGCGCTGGAATGGGAGGCGACATGGGAGGCGACATGGGAGGCGACATGGGCGCTGGAATGGGCGGTGACATGGCAGCGGGCATGGGCGGTGACATGGCTGGTGGAATGGGCGGAGCCGAAGCGAGCGCCGCAGCATCGTCTAGACCTGCTGTACCAGCAGGCTCCGTTGAAGTGGCTTTAAAAGACAGGCTCGACGGAGATTTAAGCGGTTATTGCTTTGATATTATAGGCGGCGGGCAAAATATTGATCCCGCCAATGGGCTACAAGCCCATACATGCTATAGTTATAGCAACGAACTTGGCCCTGATCAGGCGGCTGATCCAGCTCTATTTGCCGATGGTATCATCAAGATTTCAGCTTTTGATGTTTGCGCCGTCGCTGCAAACCCTAAAGCGGGCGACAAGCTGGCATTAACAACATGTGATGGCAGCCCCGCGCAAAAATTTGACATTGACGCAGAGGGCCATATCCGCCCGTCTGGCGACACAAGCCTATGCATGACAGCGGGAGTGGAGAGTGTGTTTGGACGCAATGGCACCTCCCCGCATCAGATTAGAACGCTCACAATGCAAGCCTGTAGCGCTGAAAATGCCGCCTATCAGCAATGGTATGTGCGTACTGACGCGGGTTAGTGCGCGGGTTAGGCCGTAAACGGCTAGTCCCACTATAAAAAATTTATGGTTAACGCGGCCTTCAAAAAAGTTCAGCTTAGGGTCAGCTTTGTTCATGTAAGTTGAAATCATCAAACAGACATAAGGTTTTAACGCCAATCATACGGCACCAAAACCTCATAATAGGTGAGATGAACAATGAACAAGACTTTTAAAATTTTAGCCATAGCTAGCCTTGCACTTACCCTATGCGGCACGGCCCATGCCAATGAAGTCAATACACGTGCAAGCAGCGTAAAAAGCAGCGCACAAGCTGTAAATCTTAGTGACACTGTTCAAGCCACCCAACACGCCGATAAGGCGCAGCAAGCCAAAGACGCGGCGCCTAAAACGGGTGAAATCACGCGCCGCCGCGTTGTCATAGACAGTGCTACGCGGCCAAACACATCAACGCGCATTGTTAATAGAGGCCATATGGTCATCGTTCCGCATACATCTAATGACGACATGACGATATATGGGCCTAAACCTACACAGCTAAGCGCAGGCGGCAACATACCTAATTACTACAAAAACTAAGGCGTCCTTAAATCTTTAAACGCCTCACCTCCCCATAATTCCTTTTATTTCTTATTACTTCCTACTTCTCTTAAACTCGCCGCTTCTTTGAAGCGGCATTTTTTTTGGTCTATGATGGCTCAGCCTATCCGTAATCCCTTTGACTCCGCGCCAAGCATGGCTCATTTATAAGATATGAGTTTTATACCTGATATTATCGCCCTTATTTTTGGCTATGCGCTCGGCTCTACGCCCTTCGGGCTTTTACTCGCTAAGGCAGCAGGGCAAGGCGATATACGCACTATTGGATCTGGCAATATTGGCGCAACCAATGTCTTGCGCACAGGGCGCAAAGACCTCGCTTTAGCTACCCTTATATTAGATGCAGGCAAGGCGGGAATAGCGGCGCTAATTGCTGGCTATATTTGGCCTGACGGCCATGCCAATTTAATTGCTGGCGCAGCGGCGCTGATTGGGCACTGCTTTCCCTTTTGGCTTAAATTTAAAGGCGGTAAGGGCGTTGCGACTTTTTTCGGCGTCTTGCTAGCAACGGCGTGGCCCGTTGGCCTAATAGCTCTGCTAATTTGGCTGCTCAGTGCCTTTGCCACGCGCATCTCTTCGCTCTCCGCTTTGATAACGGCCATAGGCGCCCCGCTCATTGCCCTTATGCTTGGCAAGCCAGCCGTCGCAATTATGGCCGCCATACTCGCCATTGTTATATTCATACGGCACCGCGAAAATATTGGGCGCATCTTGTCGGGTACTGAGAGCAAAATCGGCGATAAGAAAAAAACTAAAGATGGCTGAGCTTTCTTTTGACAAAAGGCGCGATTGGATAAGGTTGGCGCGCAGCTCTACGGTCGGCCCTGTTGCCTTTAATGGCCTCATGAAACGCTTTGACGGTGACGCCGCTGCGGCGCTTGCGGCCCTGCCTCAAATATCAAAAAGCTCTAAGCTCTCTATCCCTGATGTCCATCTCGTTGAAGAAGAAATGGAGCGCACAGAGCAATTTGGCGCGCGCATCATTGCCTGTTGTGAGCCAGACTACCCGCCTGCCCTAGCCGCGCTGACTCCGCCTCCGCCTATTATCACTCTTACGGGTGACCCTGCGCGTCTGCACCGCCCTTGCGTCGCTATTATTGGCTCGCGCAATGCCTCCGCAATTGGCCTACGCTTTGCTCGGCAAATCAGCGCAGAATTGGGACAAGCTGGCTATGTTATTATTTCAGGCTTAGCGCGCGGCATTGATACTAGCGCGCATAATGGGACTGTTGAAACAGGAACAGCCGCCGTTCTGGGCGGCGGGATTGACCATATTTATCCGCGCGAGAATAGCGGGCTTTATAATCGCATCTTGGAGCATGGAAATATTATTTCCGAAAGCCCTATTGGCTACCGTGCAACCGCGCGCGACTTTCCTCGCCGTAACCGCATCATTTCTGGGCTGTGCCAAGGCGTTGTCGTCATAGAGGCGGCGGAGCGCTCTGGCACACTCATCACGGCGCGATATGCCGCCGAGCAAGGCCGCGAAGTTATGGCCGCGCCCGGCTCCCCGCTTGATCCGCGCACAAAGGGCTGCAACCGCCTTATCCGCCAAGGCGCGGCGTTGATTGAAGGCTCCAATGATGTGATCGATATTCTTGAAAGCCTGCCCAGCCTATCCCCGCCTGATAGGATGAGTGAACCGGGCCAAGGCTATAACCAGCCTGCTTTTGACTGGATAGCGGCACAAAAAGACATAGAGACAGCCAAGCAAAAACTCCTCAGCCTTTTATCCCCAACAGCCACGCCGCGAGATGAGATCATCCGTCAATCCGCCGTACCGATAGCTGTCGCCAGTGCCGCTTTATTAGAACTAGAATTATCAGGAGATATTTTAGTCGAAGGCGATGGGCGCACCAGCTTAGCGCTTTAACGCCAGCTTAGCTAAGAAAAGAATCCACCGTTTCATCTGCTTTAACCGCCTCAGTCGCTAATGGCTCTAAATTTTGATTCAAAATGATGAGTAAAGCGGCGTCGATAAAACGCGCACTCTCGGCGAGGCCATTATCGCGCGCCATATTAGATAATTCTGCCAGCATTTGTTTTATGTAGTCATCAACATGCTTATTCACCGCTGCGCTTGCCACCGCTATGTCGGCCGCATGTGCTACGCCGCTCGTCTCATTTGATCTATTCATAAAATCGCCCTTAACTTATATATCTAACTGATAAATTGCACATTTCATAAATACACTTAATTGAATATAAATCAAGTGCATGCAACTTTAGCGATAGTTTGAAGGGGTGTTTCGAGAATTTCTTATATACAAGCTCTATTCACATACAGCGCGCGGTTGACTTTCAATTGACACTCGGCCACGTTCCGCTCGATTTTGAAGCCGCTGGATCGCGAATCTCACCGCGTGAGATTTAAGACATATAGCGTAGAAAACTGAGATTAAAATGAACCTTGTGATTGTTGAATCGCCGGCGAAAGCCAAAACCATCGAAAAATATTTGGGTAAAAATTATAAGGTTCTGGCCAGTTTTGGCCATGTGCGCGACCTTCCTTCCAAAAATGGCTCCGTTGATCCAGAGGAAGATTTTGCGATGAAATGGAGCGTGGACCGCAAATCCTCTGGCCGCATTAAAGACATTGTCGAGGCGCTAAAAAAATCTGACAAACTTATTCTCGCGACCGATCCGGACCGCGAAGGTGAAGCCATTAGCTGGCATTTACTCGAAGTATTAGCTAAGAAAAAGGCCCTAAAAGATAAAGAAATAGAACGGGTTGTCTTTAACGCCATCACCAAAAAATCCGTCACAGACGCCATTGCCAATCCGCGTGAGCTGGACATGGAATTGGTCGAAGCCTATTTGGCCCGCCGCGCACTTGATTATCTGGTTGGGTTTAACCTCTCCCCTGTTTTGTGGCGCAAATTGCCGGGCGCGCGTTCGGCAGGACGTGTGCAATCTGTGGCTCTGCGCCTCATTTGTGAGCGCGAAACAGAGATAGAAGCCTTTGATCCGAAAGAGTTCTGGACCGTAGACGGTATGATGAACACGGCTAAGGGCAATGTTAAAGCCAAATTGACAACATTGGGCGGCGAAAAGCTTGATAAATTCTCATTAAATAATGAAGCCAGCGCGCTGGCTGCCAAAGCCGCCGTTGAAAAGGCGTCGCTCTCCGTCACCTCTGTTGAAGCTAAGCCGCTCTCGCGTAACCCGCCTGCGCCTTTCACCACATCAACCATACAGCAAGACGCCTCGCGCCGCCTAGGCTTTAGCGCGACCCGTACAATGCAAACGGCACAAAAACTATATGAAGGCATTGATATTGGCGGCGAGACAACAGGCCTGATTACTTATATGCGAACGGATGGCGTCTCTATGGTGGCCGAAGCCATAGATGAATGCCGCGATGTCATTAATGGCAATTATGGCAAAGATTATCTGCCCGAAAAACCACGTGTTTACACCAGCAAAGCCAAAAATGCGCAAGAGGCCCATGAAGCCATTCGCCCGACTAGCTTTGCCCGCACGCCAGAGAGCTTAAACTTGCCCGCCGATTTGGGTAAGCTATATGCGCTGGTTTGGAAACGGGCCATGGCCAGCCAAATGTCTAGCGCCAAGCTTGAGCGCACGACGATTGAAATTGGCGCGAATGATAAGAGTGTGGGCTTGCGCGCGTCAGGAACTGTCGTTCGCTTTGATGGCTTTTTATCTTTATATGAAGAGAGCAAACCCGCCAGCGATGAAAAAGAAAGCGACGCGGTTATGCCGCCCGTATCCGCAGGCGATAGCCTTAGCGCCAAAAACATCAGCGCAGATCAGCATTTCACCCAGCCGCCGCCTCGTTATAGCGAAGCGTCACTGGTTAAAAAGATGGAAGAGCTAGGCATTGGCCGCCCATCTACATATGCCTCAATCCTCAAAGTTTTGCAGGATCGCGGCTATGTAAATCTTGATAAGCGCCGTTTTACGCCAGATGATAAAGGCCGCCTTGTTACCGCTTTTCTTGAGAATTTCTTTTCGCGTTATGTCCAATATGACTATACGGCTGACCTTGAAGAACGCCTTGATAAAGTCTCAGCAGGTGATCTGAGCTGGAAAGTCTTGTTGCGTGATTTTTGGACGCAATTTGCGGGCCATATTGACGAGACCAAAGAATTACGTGTCACCCATGTTTTAGACGCGATGAATGACGCGCTTAAAAACCTCGTCTTCCCAGAAAAAGAAGATGGCAGCGATCCGCGCAAATGTCCGCGCTGTGACGATGGACAGCTCAGTTTGAAATTGGGCAAATATGGCTCATTTGTCGGCTGTTCTAATTATTCAGATTGCAAATTTACGCGTCCCTTCGGCCAAGGCCAAGCAGCCAATGAAATGCAAGATGACAAAATGCTCGGTCTGCACCCTGATACAGGCTGGGAAATGCTGCTCAAAACTGGACGCTTTGGCCCTTATGTCGAAATGTCCGATCCTGAAGCGGAAGAAAAAACCAAGCCAAAACGCACAGGCCTTCCCAAAGAATGGCCTTATGATAGCATTGATATGGAGCGCGGCGTGAAACTGCTCTCCCTACCGCGCGAGATTGGCCCGCATCCCGAAGATCAAGAAATGATCACGGCGGCGCTGGGACGTTACGGCCCTTATGTGAAGCATCGCGGAACTTACGCCAATATGGAAAATATTGACGAGGTCTTCCAAGTCGGTCTGAACCGCGCTGTGACCTTAATTGCTGAGAAAAAAGCCAAGGGACGCACACGCGGCGGAACTGTACTAAAAGACTTGGGCGATCATCCGACGACAGGCGAGCCTGTGCAAATTCGCGATGGCCGCTATGGCCCTTACATTAAATATCAAAAGGTCAATGCCACCATTCCAAATGATGTCAAACCCGATGATATAAATATAGATATGGCGCTAGAATATATCGCAGAAAAAGAAGCTAAATCTGGCAAGAAAAAACCTGCAGCTAAGAAGAAAAAAGCAACAGCTAAGAAAAAACCTGCGGCTAAGAAAAAAGCCCCAGCCAAGAAAAAACCTGCTGCGAAAAAGAAAACCGCCTAATATATGGTCGATAAAAAGGCCATCCTGCGGGCCGTAGAGGCCCAGCCAGACCGGCTCGGGAAACGCGAGATTGCCCGCGCATTGGGCATTACGGGGGATGAGCGGCGAGACTTACGCACCGCCCTACGTGAACTGGTAGAGGCTGGCAAATTAATCACGGACAATCGCCGCACTTACCGCGTAGCTGGTGATTTGCCCAGTGTTGTTGTAATGGACATTATCCGCATAGATGATCAGGGCGATATGATCGGCGTGCCATCTGGAAAAGTGAGCGAGCAGGATCCGCCTGAATTTATCATCACCGAACATAGCCCCCGATCTGGCAAGCCGCGCGAGCGCAAAGCCGCTAAATTAGGCGTGGGCGGTAAGGCGCTCTGCCGTATCAATCTGGCTAAAAAAACCGCAAGCGTGATCAAAGTGCTAGGCCGCACGCCGCGCCGAGAGCTGGGCGTCATTCTCGCCACGGGGCGAGGCCTGCGCATTAAACCTGTCAGCAAAAAGTCACGCGATGAATATATCCCGCAGACAAAAAAAGAGGACAAACAGCCCGCCCTCGCCGACCAAGACCTTGTCCTATTTGAGACAATATCAGGCCCGCGCCGTGCAGGATTTCGCCAAGCCAAAATCATCGAGCATCTAGGCACAACCAAGGGCGGGCGCGGCGCGTCGCTCATCTCTTTGCATGAGCATAATATACCGCTTGGCTTTCAGGATGAGGTGTTGGCACAAGCCGATAGCCTCACCATGCCAGACATATCTAAAAAGCGCGAAGATTTACGTCACCTCCCGCTCGTCACAATCGACCCTGATGATGCCAAAGATTTTGACGATGCGCTTTATGCTCACCGCAATGAAGAGACAGGCGGATGGGTCATTTGGGTTGCCATTGCTGATGTCGCCGCTTTTGTCACGCCGGCCAGCCCGCTCGACAAAGCCGCCCGTCTGCGCGGCAATAGTGTTTATCTGCCTGATCGGGTGGAGCCTATGCTGCCCCATGCGCTCTCCTCTGATCTATGCTCGCTGCGCCCTAATGAAGACCGTGCCTGTATGGCGGTGCGGCTTAGCTTTGATAAAGACGGACGCAAGACGGGGCATAAGTTCCACCGCGGGCTAATGCGTTCTCATGCGCGCCTAACTTACGGCCAAGCTCAAGCTGCCTTTGAGGGCAATCCGGGCGAAGCGGCCTTGCCCGTCATAGCGCAACTGGACGCGCTTTATGCCGCCTATCAAGCAATCTCTAAGGCGCGTGATGAGCGCGCCCCGCTTAATATTGAAATGCCAGAGCGGCGCGTGCGCGTAGGTGATGACGGCACAGTGACCGCCATAGAAGTGCGCGAGCGCTTTGACGCCCATAAGCTAGTCGAAGAATGTATGATACAGGCCAATGTCGCCGCCGCGCAAGCCTTGGAGGCAAAATCTGCTGAGCTAGTTTACCGCGTCCATGAACCGCCCCAGCGCGAACGCTTGCAAGGGCTGGCTGATTTTCTGCCTGCGATGAACCTCAAATGGGCGCTGGGCGAGCGGGCCAGCACGGCGCGCTTTAACACGCTTCTGTCGCGGGCCAGCGAGCGCGACCTTTCCGAAGTTATCGGCATGGCCGTCTTGCGCACGCAAAGCCAAGCCATTTACAGCCCCAAAAATGGGGGTCACTTTGGCCTCAACCTGACCCATTATGCCCATTTCACTAGTCCAATTCGCCGCTATGCTGACCTTATAGTACACCGCGCCCTCATCAGCGCATTTGGCTTTGGTGATGATGGTCTAAGCCAGCAAGAAATCTCGCGCCTAAAAGACACCGCCGAGCATATTAGTAATACAGAGCGCCGCGCCATGGCCGCAGAGCGCGATGCCAAAGACCGCTACATTGCCGCCTATCTGTCTGATCGTTTGGGCGCAAAATTTGGCGCGCGCATTGGCGGGGTTACAAATTTTGGCCTATTCGTAACCCTAGATGAGACAGGCGCGGACGGCTTTGTTCCCATGCGTGAGCTAGGCTATGAGCGCTTCAAATTTGACGAAAAATCTCGCAGCCTGATCGGCTATGAGACGGGGGGAACCTATAAATTCGGCGCGCGCTGCATTGTTCGCCTCAAAGAAGCCACTCCCGTCACGGGCGGGCTGATATTTGAAATGGCAAGCAAGGCAGAGCCAGGGAAAAAGCCCAAGGGCGGTGCTGGCGCAAATTACCGCAAGCATAAAAGCCGAAGCGGGCGTAAACGGCGGCGATAGCCAGTGACGATAGCTGGAATGAGCTTATACTCACATCAGTGCATGGCTATAGGTAAGCCGAAAGCAGGATATTTCCCCAAAACAAACATGTTAATTTCGGTTAACCTCTACACAGCCATCCATTCACTTTAAGTTAAAGGGTGGCTCAATATAATAGCGCATGAAGTTTTTACACCTTATTGTTGCATCGTTATTATCACTTGCAAGCTTGATAATAGTGTCGAGCCCTGCACATGCAGCTCCGCCAGAATTCAACTGTGACGGATTCCCATATCAGCTTTTAACCAACCGCCTTTTCAGACTTGATCCTGTAACTTTAACCTATGTGGCTCAAGGGACAACCAATAGCCCCAGCCTCAATGGCGCTGGGTATAATATTCAAGATAATTATGCCTATGCCTTAAATGCAGCCGGCGTATATCGCCTAGGCTCCGATAGTACACGCGAACTTATTAGTACAGGCATTGGCGGAGCCCTAAGTTTTGTTGGCACAATGGACTATAGCGGTAATTTATACGGATTAAAACGTACAAACCGCAGAGTACTTATCAAAATGGACATTACAGCCTCCGAAGCTTCAGGAACAACAGTTTTTACTGAAGAAACATTTACAGGCGTCACCCCGCCCTCAACAGGGGATTTTGTCTATGTAGAAGATGGAAGCGATGCTTATATTTTATTAGTTAGAGGCAATCTGCTTTATTGGTACGATTTCCAAACAATGACGACATATACTCAAGCAGCCATTGTTCCCCCAGGCGCCCCGTCTTTTAGCTTTGGAGCGAGCTGGTCGGATTTGTCTGGCCGTATTTGGGGGTTTCATAACGGGACGGGTGATATTTACGAGCTTATTAACCCCTTTAGCAGCACCCCTGAATGGGTTTTTGTTGCAGACCTTACTCCAAACGGAAATAATGACGGGTTTTCTTGTAGCGCCGTCAACTTTCCAGCTCTGCCGCCCGTCGCCAAAGATGATGAATTTCAAACAGGTATAGAAACAGCACTTACGGGCAACCTTATTGCCGATAATGGAAACGGCGTTGATAGCGACCCTGATGGAGCAACTCTCTCTGTTTTGTGGGCCGATCCCGCAACGACGGCTCCCTCAAATGGTGTCATCTCTGGAACGCTGAGTGATGGTAGCTTTACCTACACGCCCAATGCTGGATTTTACGGCACGGATACATTTACCTATTTACTTAGCGATGGCGGACAGACTGATACCGCAGATGTCACAATCACGATTGACGCCGATAACTCTGACTTGCCAAACACTTATGCCGAGGCGCTACATAATGTAATTGCAAATGCCTATATTGGCTCTGGCGTAACGCTTGACAGCAGTCCAAATTCAAACAGTTCAGCTAACGCCCTTGGAGACACAGATGATGGCCTAAGCTCTAATTTGGAGTTTATTTTAGGCCTAGACCAAACCTTGACCATTAATGTGACGGAACCTGTTGCAGGAGCCTATTATTTACAAGGCTGGATCGATTGGAACGCGGACGAAGATTTTGACGATGCAGATGAGAATATCGTCTTTGACCTATTAGACACAGATGTGAATGGTCAACTCAGCTTTACCGTAACAGTGCCAGCAACAGCGACAACATTGGACAGCTTTATGCGGTTACGTTGGTCATCTCAACCAGCGTTAAGTGCAACCGATATTGCCCCCGACGGCGAAGTTGAGGATTATGAAATATCAATCTTAACCGACCTTAATATACAGGCAGAAAAATCCGTAGACGTTTGGGATCCAAATAATGACGGCTTATATGCGCTCCCAGGAAATGATGTCCTTTATACGCTCACCCTAACCAATCTAGGAGACGTACCAGCCGATATGGATAGTGTTTTCCTAAAAGATAAAATTCCAGATCATGTGACATTTTATAATTCAGACATTGACGGCCCAATAGCCCCAGAGCTTCACCCCGTCATTTTTACGCAAATAGGCACGACAGGGCTTACATTCACATATGCTACAGATGTCGGTTATTCTACATCCTCTACCGAGCCAGACAATATGAGCGAGTGTAACGACCTTCCCTCGTCAGGCTACAATGCTAGCATTACCTATATTTGCTTTAACCCCAAAGGGCAGTTTCTTGGCGGCAATCCTGATCCTCAAGCCAGCTTTTCATTTAGGGCACGTATTGATTAACTCCGCCTAATTCGAGACCTAGTTCGAGTGGTGATATTAAAGCGGCGCATTTTGCTCGGTTTCATTGCACTATAATTGGAAACAGCCACGCTCTATTATAACTAAATTATAACTAACCGCCAAAGGCCTACGCTCATTAATCCGCGACAGCTCTCCTCATTTTCTCTATACTCAGCCCATGAAACATCACCCTCTTGCCAATCGAGCTGCCTCCGTCAGCGACAAGCACAAGGCAGAGCGCGCCGCCATGCCCCGCGCCGCGCGGCCAAAACTGGCCGCAACAATCTTGTTGGCACGCGGGGCGCGCGGAGCCGAGCAGGTTTTAATGGGGCTACGGTCTAAACGGCATGATTTTATGCCCGACATTTATGTCTATCCGGGCGGACGTGTGGAGCGCGCCGATAGCTATGCCAAAGCCAGTGATGATTTAAATGCGCGCACAGCCCATATTTTAACCGCCGCAATGCCCCCAGCGCGGGCGCGGGCCTGCGTAATGGCCGCTATTCGCGAAACATTTGAAGAGACGGGCTTTATAATTGGCGAGCCCGCCGCCGCTTCTTCTATGCCCAATAAAAAAACCTCATCAACACAGTCTCAAGGGCAGTCTCAAACACAACATCAAAGCTGGCGTAAGTTTTATGCACATAATCATATGCCAGACCTGTCACGCATAGAGGTGATTGGCCGCGCTATCACCCCGCCTTATCGCCCGAAACGATTTGATACATGGTTTTTTCTGTGCCGCCTGAGCGAATCCGAGGGCGCGCGTCCCTTTGCCGATAGTGAAGAGCTGCTCAATACATGCTGGGTGGATGTGCACGCCGCTGATACGGCGCTGCAAATGCACCCGATCACACAAATGATGCTGGGCGCGGCGACGCAGTTTTTAACGCCTGACGTGACGCCGTCAACAATCCCCTATTCGCGTTTTGAACGGGGCCATTTCAAGCTTGACGCCTTTCCCCCCGCGAAGACGAAATAACGCCGCAGTAAAGCCCTCAATTGCCCCGATAAATATAGTTGACAAGGGGCGAGCGCTGACTATGTTGCGCGCTTCAAATCCCTCTTTGATTGAAGGTGTATCATGGCTAAGCCAACCACAGTTAAAATTCGCTTGAACTCAACAGCCGGCACAGGTTTCTTCTATGTGACGAAGAAAAATGCCCGCACAATGACCGAGAAAATGGTCAAGCGTAAATATGATCCTGTCGTGCGTAAGCATGTCGAATTTAAAGAAGGCAAGATTAAGTAATCTTCCAGCCTTTAGCGCGCCTTATTTCGCGCATATTACAAAGCAATGAGCGGCCGACTAGGCCGCTTTTTTGCGTTTGGCGATCAGGACTTGATCACGCCCGCCCTGTTTCGCCTTATAAAGAGCTTCATCAGCGCGTTTGAAAACATCTTTGGGCGTTTCGCCTTCGCGAAACTGCGCAACACCTGCGCTCACCGTGACATTTAGCGCTTCGCCATCAATCGAGACGGGCGAGCCAGAGATAAGCGCCCGAATACGATCCGCCGCCATATGCGCTGCATTGGCCTTAGTATTTGGCATTGCAATGACAAATTCTTCCCCGCCATAACGGCTAATGACATCCACAGCACGCAAATTTGACGCGAGGCGCGAGGCTATTCGTTTGAGCACACTATCGCCCACATCATGGCCGAGTATATCATTCACACGCTTGAAATTATCCACATCGAAAATGATCATAGAATAAGGCTTATTTTCTGTGGCTTGCTCGCTCATAGATAACATATTGCGATCAAAGAAACGGCGATTGCCTAGCCCCGTCAACGGGTCAGAGACAACCATTTCAAGACTTTCATTAAAGTCATCGCGAAGACTATCGGCATAAAATTTACGGCGCAGCTGTGTATTTACGCGCGCGAGCAATTCTTGCACTTCAACCGGATACATAACTGTGTCGGTAATGCCAATATCATAGGCACGGACAAGGTTAGCCTCATTATAAGGATCGCCAATCGCCAGAATAGGCACTTCGGATATGCGCGCGTCAGAGCGCACACGCGCGCAAAAACGCAAGCCATCAAATTTTTCAGAAATCAGGCTAACAATAATTAAGTCCGTATTTTTTTCCGCCAGCTTTAGCGCCTCTTTAGGATCGCGACATAGCTGTACAGAATGACGGTCTTGAAGCGGGTCAGCCACTTTTTCTAATTTTCGAATATGATCATCCACAACAAGGATATTGCCGCTGCGCTGGCTCAACCGCTCAATTAATTGGCGAGAGCTTTCCACATCATTATCGGAGCCATGAGTTAAGAGCTGATCTGTGACCATTTTTAGGCGTAAGAGAGAGCGCACCCGCGCCATTAAATTAAAATCGTCAATTGGCTTCGTAACAAAATCATCCGCGCCAGCTTCAAGACCGCGAATACGGTCACGCGTATCATCGAGTGCCGTAACCATAACCACAGGGATTTGCCATGTTCTAGGGTCAGACTTCAACTTCGCGCAAACTTCAAACCCATCCATACCCGGCATCATCGCATCCAATAGGACAAGATCCACACGTTCATTTTTGGCGATTTCTAAGCCTTCTTCGCCACTCGAAGCCGTTAAAACATCATAATATTCAGCCTGCAACTTCACCTGCAAAAGGTGAATATTAGGGGCTAGGTCATCAACGACAAGAATACGGGCAGACATAAGGCCCCCTATTTCGCAAATTTACGGACAGTTTCCAAAAATTGGGCCACGGCGATAGGCTTGGCAATATAAGCCTCGCAGCCGCCAGCGCGAATACGTTTTTCATCGCCCTTCATGGCAAAGGCTGTCACCGCAACAACAGGAATATCGGCCAGCGCCTTATCATCTTTGATCCATTTCGTGACTTCCAACCCTGAAATTCCAGGCAATTGAATATCCATTAGAATCAAATCTGGCTTATAGCTTTTCGCCAGTTCAATAGCCTTAAGGCCTTCGCGCGTATGGGCGGTATCATAACCATGAGCCTCTAAAAGATCATGAAAGAGCTTCATGTTCAGCTCATTATCTTCAACGATAAGCACTTTTTTGGGCATAATTTGCAACATAGTTACCAGATCCACCATTCTCCGAAGGCGTTTGCCGCCATTCTTGATTAGCCCTACTAAACACCAAGATAGTTAAATATAGATGAGTCGCGCGCTAACCTTTCGTTTACAGAACATAGGGCGAACATTATAATAAATAATGAATCCAGACGGCCGAAACCAAATTTAACCGCAATTAAGGTGCTTTTGTGACCAACCTGCCTAACAGTCCAGCTAGAACCTCAAATGGCACAGGATGGTGCCGCGATTGCGAGGCACAGGCCTTATCGCAAAACAGTGCCTGCCAAAATTGTGGCTCCCATCGCCAAATTTGGCATGGTGAGGCCGCGCAGCTCTCCATCGCCCATATAGATTGTGACGCCTTTTTCTGCTCGGTAGAAAAGCGGGATAATCCAGAGCTCGCCAATAAGGCGGTCATTGTCGGCGGGGGGCAGCGCGGCGTAGTCTCCGCTGCCTGTTATAATGCCCGCGTCTATGGCGTGCGTTCGGCCATGCCTATGTTCAAAGCGCTAAAATTATGCCCTGACGCTGTGGTCATTCGCGGCAATCATAGCCTGTATAGCCAAGAGGGACGCCGTATTCGCGCCCTAATGCAAGAGGTCACCCCGCTCGTACAGCCCCTCTCCATTGATGAGGCTTTTTTAGACCTTACCGGAACGCAGCGCTTACATGGCGCTCCGCCTGCTCTCACCCTCCTGCGGCTACAAAAGCGGATTTACAGCGAGATTGGCGTTACCGTCAGTGTGGGCCTGTCTTATAATAAATTCCTCGCCAAAACGGCCTCGGATTTGGATAAGCCGCACGGCTTTGCCATGATTGGACGCGCTGAGGCCTTGGACTTTCTCGCGCCCAAGCCCGTCGGCTTTGTTTACGGCGTTGGCCCTGCCTTTGCCCGCAGCCTGAACAAGCGCGGCATTCATACCATAGCTGATGTGCGCACGCGCTCTGATAAAGATATGATGAAATTATTTGGCGAAGCAGGTTTGCGGCTAGCGCGGCTAGCGCGCGCTGAAGATAATCGCAAAGTCTCCCCTAATGTTGCCCGCAAATCCATCTCCTCGGAAACCACCTTTAACGAAAACCTGAGCGATGAAGACGCCCTGCTCGATAAACTCTGGTTCATCGCGCAAAAAACCGCTGACCACGCCAAAGCGGCAGGCATGGCGGGCACAATCATCACGCTAAAGCTCAAAACGGGTGACTTTAAAACACTCACGCGTCGCCGCACCCTCGCCCAGCCCACACAATTGGCTGATATTATCTTCAAAACAACTCAGCCGCTCTTGCAAGCTGAGCTAACCAAAGCTACAGCCAATAAAACCCAGCTCAGCTATCGCCTTATCGGGACAGGCCTATCTGGCCTGACGGCCCCAACGGGAGATAGCGGCGATCTACTCGACCCTAACGCTATCATCCGCGCAAAGGCGGAACGCGCTAGCGACCACGCGCGCGCAAAATTTGGAAAGGACGCCGTCATGAAAGGACGTGAGTTAAAAATGAGATCACGCGGCATGAAAGGCGTACCAGCATCTGGCACAGATAAAAACGCTGCTCCCGCTGCCTCCAAAGGCACAAAATATAGCGGCCTATTGTCGGCAGGCATGAAAGGCGTGGCCAAAGACCCAAGCCAGTGGAAATCGCGCGGCATGCTCACCCCAAAAGTGACAAAGACGCCGAATATAAAAGCTACGCCAAAACCCAAACAAGACGACTAGAGCTTTTTCAAACTTATAGCTCAAGCATATCGTATTAAATATTGAATAGATTATATAAATAAGATGGGGTCGCATGACACATAATTTCAAAACACTCGGCGCCGCTATATTTATCAGCGCGCTTATAGGAGGCTGCGCGACCACATCGCCCAATCAAGCGCTCCCCCAGACTGACCGCGCGCGCAATGTGCTAAGCTTTGCTGATACATTGGAGTCTGTCCTGCCTTCCGTGGTGCGCATTGGACGGGTCAGCAGGAATGATGAGGGAAAGCCAGGCCTGAGCGGAATTGGCTCTGGCGCTGTTATTGACGCCGAAAAAGGCTATGTCATCACAAATACGCATGTCGTCACGGGCGGCGAAGGGTTTTTGATAAATGTCCCTGATGGCCGAGTTTTAGAAGCCCGCCTAGTCGGCATGGATACGCCAACCGATATTGCTGTGCTGCAAGCCGATGATTTGAATGTGGACGCTATTAATATTGCTGATTCAGATAAATTACGTGTCAGTGATATTGTCTTCGCGGTGGGCTACCCGCTTGGACTGGATCAATCTCTTTCGCTTGGCGTTATCAGCGGTTTGGGGCGCTCCACCTCTGGCTCTGGTTTGCAGGATTTCATTCAGACCGACGCGGCGATTAATTCAGGAAATTCTGGCGGCCCGCTTCTTGATAGCCAAGGCCGTCTTGTTGGCATCAATACAGCAATTTTAAGCAAGACTGGCGGCAGTAATGGTATCGGGTTTTCTGTTCCCTCCAACCTCGCCTCCCAAGTCACAAGCCATCTTATTTCCCATGGCGAAGTGCGCCGTGGCTCTATCGGCATTGATATGGCAAAGGTCAGTGAAGACGCATCAGATAAGGTCGGGATCAATCATTGGAACGGCGCGCTCATCGCTGGCGTGCGGCTTGAAAGCGCCGCTGAAAAAGCAGGCCTGCAAGTGGGTGATGTCATTACAAGTTTTGACAATAGAACCGTTAAAACGCCTAATGCTCTACGCGCATGGATTGGTGTCGCCATGCCGGGCAAGCCTTATGCCCTAACATATGTTCGTGAAAACGGCATTGAAAAGACACTAGAGGTTGAAATAACTCCCTTTAAAGTTCCCGTAATAGAGAGCTTAGATCAGTTAGGCGCTATCGTTAGGCCCGTCACCGCGGCGGATAACGGCCCTGCTGGCGTGAAGGGCATATATGTTTCGCGCGTTATTGAGGGCAGTCCCGCAGAGCTAGCAGGCCTTCAATCTGGCGATATTATCGCCGCTATTAATGATGAGCTTGCCGATAGCAAACATGTTTGCGACCGCTTGATTAGCGAATCGCGTGGCCGCGCGCGTTTATTGGTTATGCGCTATGGAAACGCCATCCCCATCATCATTGAATCATAAATGCTAAAATAAACAGCAGACTTAAACGGCTACAAGATGGCCGTCATGGCAGCGTCAAATATGGAATCGTCATTATTCACGGCGCTAATTGTCATCGCTCCGCTTAATAATGAGAGCGTTATCTTCGCGCGATTAGCAGGATCAACGGCACCCATCGCTTCATATTGGTCTTTTAGCCACTCTACATTTCCAATGAAGAATTGATTGACCTTCTCATTGATACGCTCAGGCAAGCCCGCAGCTTCCGCCCCTAAAACGGCGCAGAGGCATACCAGTCTACGCTGTTTTAATTCATGGCTATAAATCTCGGCAAAGGCTTGGATATTTTGTTTTGGAGTTTTGCCTTCTGAGCTTATTGTCAACAAAGCCGCAGAGAAATTTTCTGTATAACGCTGCACCAACGCAACACCAAGTTCCTCTTTTTTAGGGAAATGATAATGCAAGCTGGCACTCTTAATGCCAATTTCGTCGGCAATATCGCGATAGCTCACAGCATTATATCCTGTTTGCCGCATTCGGCGTTCGGCGATGTCTAAAATTTTAGTTGCGCTACTCATAGCTAGCTATCACCTTTTTGTGTTTTTTCACCTTAAGCACATTTTATGCTTGAAGTTTACCAAAAATAGATTAACTATCTACCACTAGATAGGTTGATACGCAAGCAAAAAGAGGATTTCATGCAGCTAAATGCTGACTTTTCAAAAGCGGTCACAATAGACAGCAATGATTTGCCGTGGGAAAATTCTCCCATGGCAGGCGTGCAGCGCCGAAAGCTTGACCGTATTGGAGATGAAGTCGCAAGAGCGACCTCCCTCGTTAAATATGCTCCCAAGTCTTATTTCAGTCCTCATACCCATGGCGGGGGCGAAGAGATATTCGTCCTTGAAGGCACCTTCTCCGACGAGCATGGCGATTACCCAGCGGGCACTTATATCCGCAACCCTATTGGCACGACCCATAAACCGCACAGCGAAGATGGCTGCGTGATATTTGTAAAGCTGCATCAATTTAACCCCGCTGATACAAAGCAATTCACGATTGATACGAACAAAGCTGACTTCTTACCGGGGAGCGCGCCCAGCTTAACTGTTCTGCCCTTGCATAGCTTTGAAGGCGAATCCTGCGCGCTTGTACGTTGGGCTCCAAACACAGAATTTAACCCGCATAGACATTTTGGCGGTGAAGAAATATTCGTCCTTGAAGGTACATTTTCCGATGAAAAGGGCGACTATCCCAAAGGGACATGGCTGCGAAGCCCGCACCTTTCTGCTCATCATCCATTCTCAAAAGATGGCTGTTTGATCTACGTTAAAACAGGCCACCTTCCGAGAGAATAAAACCTCCACCCTATCCACAGTCACTGAAAGGACACATTATGATTGGATATACAACCCTTGGCGTTAAAGATTTAGACGCCGCAAAAAAGTTCTACACTGAGCTATTTGACGCTGAAGTTTTAGTCGATGTTGGCCGTCTTGCCATGATCGGCAAAGACATTGCAGAGCCTAAAATCGCTGTATGTACACCTTTTAACGAAGAAGCTCCAAGCGTCGGCAACGGCACTATGGTTGCCTTCCCTGGTGGATCACGTGAAGGTGCAGACGCGCTTTATAACAAAGCCATCTCCCTTGGCGCAACATGCGACGGCAAGCCAGGTTCACGCATCGACGGCGTATTTTACGGCGCTTATGTTAAAGATGCAGATGGCAACAAGCTTTGCTTCTTTGACTTTAGCTAAAGTCTTACGCGCTCAAATAAAGCGCATTAAAGTGCAGGCCGACATGGCCTGCACCCCCTCCCCATTTTAAAACAGGCTTTGAATAATGGCGCCGCAAACAGCTTCCCAAACATTAGGCCTTAATATGCAAGTATCTGGAGCAGTTACGGCGGATCTGAACTATATCAGACCAGAGGCAACACTCACGCCAGAAGTTTTTTACTCAGGCGGAGATGCCCCCCAAAGATATAATGACGCCTATGCCTTCATGCCTGCAACCATTCAGGATGGACGCCAAACTCATCAAGACTTTAAGATTCACACACAAGGTTTTCAGCTCGCTACCGCGCCGACCAAACTAGCAGATTTTGAAGATGAAAGCCTGATTGAAGACATCTACTATGAGGAAGTAAAATCCATCGTTAGCCATATAACGGGCGCCAAAGATGTTTTCGTCTTTGACCACACGATAAGGTTTGGCAAGGCCAATAGCCGCCGCAAGCCCGCCCACCATGTTCACAATGATTATACAGAACGAACAGCGCATAGCCGCGCGCAAGAGCGCCTCGGCGCGGATTTATTTGCGAAAATGAAAAATCGCCGGATGATACAAATTAATGTCTGGCGTCCTCTCGTCGATATTGTCCAGCGCTCCCCCCTCGCCTTTTGTGATGCAACCAGCATTAATCCAAAAGATTTCATTGCTACCAATATTCATTTCCCCGACACGGATCATGTTGGCGAAATATATGCCCTGCGCAAAAGCGTAGAGCAGCGTTGGTTTTATTTTTCACAAATGAAGCATGAGGAAGTCGCCCTGATTAAAGGCTATGACAGCCTAAGAGACGGCACAGCGCGTTTCACTCCGCACACCGCTTTTGAATATCCAGATCAAGCCCCGCAAATCCCCCCGCGCAAAAGCATTGAGACCCGTACATTTGCCTTTTACTAAAGACCAATGATTTAGTGGAGTTTAGATGAGGAGCCGCAAAGGTTGAAACTTATCCATTACCAGCCATCTAAAACAATGATTGAGCTAAGCTGTCAGCACGCCTATAAGCGCCAACGACAGATTAAAAAGATATATTCTAAGGAGCTATGATGGGCCTGTTTGATTTTTGGAAAAAGAAGAGCCCAAAATCTGCTTCTTCCTCAAAAGCGCCTCAGCTTCAAAACCGTCAGCAAAAAAACCTGCAACAAAAAAGCCCGTGGGCGCGCCGCTCTACACATAATCATGGGCAGAATTATAGGCAGAGTCATAACAATACCGCGCCCCAAATCGAGTTTGGTGATGAGCTTTCTTCTGAGAGGCTTTCTTCTGATGGGCTTCCTCCCCTTGCCGCAAAACAGACGGCTAAAATAATTGCCACAACGCCTCTTGTGCAATCAGCCTCTCCGCTCTCAACCATTGCGGGGCCTGATGTGCGCCGCCATTTTTATAATGAGGCAGGCTTTCAGACCTATGCCAGTTTCTTCCAATATTGGGAGGGCTGGATTACGGCGGGGCATTGCCTGAGCGAGGCGGCTGAGCTTATTCCCGATTTTGCCGATGGCGATGTCATCTGCCATCCAGACGGGCTGGACGCCGCGCTTATTGGATGCACATTACCGCAAAATTGCCCCGCCGCGCCTTTTCCGGGACAGGAAATTATCTGCATTGGTTATCCCGCAGGTTGCCGCACAGCAGAAATTCGGCGCGGCAAAGTCTATATGCAGCGCCCTAATGCGCCCAGCTGGATCGCGCATATTATTGATCCAGATGAGCCAGTCGTAACAGGCATGAGCGGAGGCGCAGTCATTGACGCTGCCTCTGGCACGCCTATTGGCATTATCATTACGCGCAATAGCCCCGCAGATTTAAATAATGACCGCGACCCAGATGAGAGCTGTGATTTCACGGCGCTGACAGATGTCTGGACCGCGGTTCAATAGAGCTACCCTCTACCCCCACTCTCTATATGCGCTTTAACGTCCGAGCAATTTAAGCGCCATAAGCAGCTTTTGCTTATCTGCCGCAAAGCCAGACCTTACCCAGAGCGCTTTGAGCGCGTTCATAGTCTTGCCCATATTCTCGCCCGGCGCGATGCCTGCTGCAATTAAATCCTTGCCCGTAAGCGGGAAATCTGGCGGCGTCCAATCTTGCGCTAAATCCGCAAGACTCATCCAGCGCGCGCACATAATCGCATCGGGCGAGCCCGCCGCGCGAATAAGACAGCGATCAATCGCCCGCCTTTGGCCAGCCTTATATATCGCCGCCAGCCGCTCGCGCTCATTCATAGCTGTATCAAAGGGCGTGTCATCATCCGCCCAGCCGCGCAGCCGCGCTTTTTCCGCATTGGACATTTTCAGCCGCTTAGTCAAAAGCGCCATAGGAAAAGACTCGCGCGCGGACATAGCCATAAGGCGCAAGAGAGGATCCACCTCTAATGTTTCGCGCTGCTCTAGCTCAATGAAAAGCTCTAGCCCCTGCGCATTACTAGCTTCGGGCAATATGGCTTCCAAAATGCCTTGGGTCAGCATGATATGCACAATGCGCACTGGATTTGGAGCCGATAAGAGCTTTTTCATCTCGCTCCAGACCCGCTCAGCGGAGAGCTGTTTTAGCCCGGCTATGCCGCCACGGCAGGCCGCCAAGGCATCCGTGTCCAATTTGGCATCTTGTCCATACCACGCGCAAAACCTGAAATAGCGTAAGATGCGCAAATAATCCTCGGCCACGCGGTCTTTAGCCTGCCCCACAAAGCGAAATTTTGGGGCTGCAATATCATCCAAGCCTTGCCCTGTTGGATCATAAATCTGGCCGTCAATATCGGCGTAGATCGCATTGACGGTAAAATCTCTGCGGCGCGCATCCATGGCCCAATCATTGGTGAATTTCACCACCGCGCGGCGACCATCCGTGGATACATCCTCGCGCAATGATGTGATTTCATAAGGCGTCCCGTCTATGACAGCGGTGAGCGTGCCATGATCTAGCCCCGTCGGAATATGCTTTATGCCAGCCCTATCCAGCGCAGCGATAATATCTTCGGGGGATAGAGCGGCGGCTATATCAATATCGTTGACACAGACGCCGAGCAGCGCATTGCGCACACAGCCGCCCACATAGCGCGCCTTATCCACGCCCAATATTGTGAGGATTTGGCGCGTGTCAGAATTTTGCAGCCAGTCATGTTGTGTAAGATCAAGTTTCATAAAGCCCTTATGCCTTTAGAACACTGACAGTGAAAGAGCCGAATTATATATCTGGCTAAAAACTATCTGGATGAGTAAAGTCTCGCACATAAGCCCTTGAATAAAGGCGATAAAGCATCATAGCTGTCATCCCCCAAACATGACGATGTTTACCGCTCTCATCCGTAAATGGCATGTCCCACAGCTTCACTTTTTGCCCGTCATACTCAATAATGCGCGGCACATGATTGGCGGGGTTCATAAAGAATTTAAGCGGGATTTCAAAGCTTTCCGCCACTTCGCGCTCGCAAGGAATAATCGGCGCTGCGGGGTCAACGACCCCGACATAAGGCGTGACGCGAAATTCGGAAACAGCATTAAAGCTATCAAGGCGTCCAATAACATGGACGCGGTTTGGCTTAATGCCGACCTCTTCATAGGTTTCGCGAAGCGCGGCTTCTACGGCGCGCTCTCCTGTCTCAATACGTCCGCCTGGAAAGCTAATCTGGCCCGGATGGCGAGGCATAGTCTCAGGGCGTTTAGTGAGCAAAACCTGCCACCCCTGCTCACGATTAATCAGCGGGATAAGTACTGCAGCGCGGCGCTGTCCTTCTCGCTTTTGCTCATCCGCGCCATCCGTAATCACAATAGGATGCAAGGCCCGCAAAAACAGATCCATTGTGGAATCAAGCGGATCAAAAAAATCAGGAATCACATCAAAATCTGGAATCGCATAGGTCATTTAAACCAGACTAATCCCAGTCTTATGAATTTAGTCTGAAAGATAGGTTTTAAAGATGAGACTTAAAGATGAGACCTAAAGATGAGACCTAAAGATGAGACTTAAATATGGGAATTAGACGCGCCTAGCGGAAAAAACTGCCCTGCGCTCCATATGCCAAGCTGAGGCCCATCTGGCGTTTCGCGCTCTGTTGCCAGTTCGGCAAGCTCAAAAAAGACGGGCCGCGTTAAAAGCGCTTCCAAACGCCCCCGCACAGCCAGAAAAGGCAAGGGCCTATCCGTTTGCGGCTCTATATCAACGCGCACAGGGTGGTCTGCATCAAGCGCGACAATGCCCGCAAGGTTCGTTGTAAAAAACACATTTTGCTTTTGCTCATCACCGCGCCCTGTAACGTCCAGCTTCGTCGCGATAAAGGCGGCGCGCTCAACCTCAATGGCGATCTTTTCGACAGGCGTGACCAGATAATGCTGCCCATCTTCATCTTTGCGCAAAATTGTCGAAAAAAGCTGTACGAGTTTTTCACGGCCAATAGGCGTGCCATCATGCCACCAACTGCCGTCAGATTTGATAACCATGTCCATTTGGCCGCAAAATTCAGGCTCCCAAAGATGGACAGGCGGCAAGCCATCGCCAGAAGATTGCGCCTTGGCAGCCGCTATTATAGCCGACAAATCAGAGCCTTGCGGAGCTGGCTTTTGGCTTGAGGCGTTCACAGTCGCGTTATTACTCATAATATAGCCACTTTTTCATGTATTGCTGGATGGACATTCTGCCTGCTATCTTTCATCTTCATTTTTAACCTACACTAACGACTACGATTCATCTTTATATCAGGACGTAACATTATGAGCACACAGGCGCTTGACAAAGCAACACAAGCGGCAGCCGAAAAAGCCACAGCCAAATTACAAAGCGCCCGCGAATCTATCGCACAAGTCGTCATTGGCCAAGAGGAGGTTGTCGACCTAACGCTTAATGCCATATTATGTGGCGGTCATGCCTTGCTTGTCGGCGCGCCGGGACTGGCGAAAACGCTTTTGGTGGAAACATTAGGCGCGGTAACAGGGCTTGATAATAAACGGATTCAGTTCACCCCAGATTTAATGCCCGCCGACATTATCGGCTCTGAAGTGCTCGAAGAAGCTAAGACAGGCAAGCGTGCCTTTCGCTTCATCCCTGGCCCCGTCTTTACTCAGCTTTTAATGGCAGATGAAATCAACCGCGCCAGCCCGCGCACGCAATCTGCTCTTTTGCAAGCCATGCAAGAGCATTTTGTGACGGTCGCAGGTGAGCGCCATGAGCTACCCGCTCCGTTCCATGTACTGGCTACGCAAAACCCGATTGAGCAAGAAGGCACCTATCCGCTACCCGAAGCTCAGCTAGACCGTTTCTTGTTCCAAATTGATGTCGGCTATCCCGATGCAGATACAGAACGCAAAATCTTACTCGCCACAACAGGAACGGGCGAGGCCAAGGCCAAAAAAGTGCTCACGCCTAAACAGCTCCAAGAGCTACAAAAACTTGTGCGCAAAATGCCGATTGGCGATAACGTCGTCGATGCCATCATTGGCCTCGTGCGCGATGCACGCCCCGACCAAACCACACGCGAATTTGTCAAAAAGACAGTATCATGGGGCCCCGGCCCGCGGGCTGGCCAAGCCCTTATGCTAGCCTCGCGCGCCCGCGCGCTAATGGATGGCCGCCTATCGCCAAGCCTAGATGATGTCAAAGCCCTCGCCGTACCCGTTCTAAAGCACCGCATGGCGCTCTCTTTCGCCGCGCGGGCCGAAGGGCATACAATTGACAGCGTTACGGCCCAACTTGCGAAGACGCTTGGCTAAATGGCGCCGCGCTCTGCCCTAAACTTACGGCGTGATGCCGAAACGCTCGCCGCGCCCTTCCCGCCTCTTTTGGCCGAAGCGGAGCGCGTAGCTGCTATTGTGGCGCAGGGCGTACATGGTCGCCGCCGATCAGGGCAAGGCGAAACGTTTTGGCAATATCGCAATTATGATAGCTCGGACGCGGCCAACCGCATTGATTGGCGACGCAGTGCGCGCGCCGATAATCTCTATGTGCGCGAGACAGAATGGGAAGCGGCCAATACGGTTTGGATGTGGCGCGATGGTAATTCAGGCATGGATTGGACTTCCAACAAAGCCCTACCCAGCAAACAAGAGCGGGCCAGCGTAATTTTAATGGCTCTGGCGTCCTTATTGATGCGCGCAGGAGAGCGCTGCGCTGTATTGGGCGAGAGTGAACGCCCGCGTACAGGCCGCGCGGGACTTGAACAAATCACCTATAGCCTAGCCACAAGCACTGGCCAGAAAGAGCATCTATCCGCTGACATTCCGCCTCATGCCCGTCTGGTGCTGGCCTCTGACTTTCTAGAAAGCCCCGCCGTTTGGACAGAACAGCTTGCCCGCTTTAGCGCCCGCCCAGCCAGAGGCGTCATGCTTCATGTGATTGACCCCGCCGAAGAAAGTTTTCCCTATCGCGGGCGCATGAAAATGAGCTTTCCGGGTGGCAAGCTCTTACAGCCTTTGATCGTGGGCCGCGCCGAAAAAGCCCAAGAGGCTTATCGCGATAAATTTGAGGCTCATAAAGCCGCCATTGCCGACAGTGCCACGCGTTTGGGCTGGACGGTCATCACCCATCACACAGATCAGCCCGCCACTCGCGCTCTAACCGCGCTCTATAATGCGTTTAGTCTGGAGCGGCGATAATGGAATTCGGAGCTTTGACATTTTTAGCGCCTTTGGGACTGCTAGGTCTATTGGCCGTGCCGCTCATCTATTGGATATTGAAAGCCACGCCGCCGCGCCCCAAAGAGCAAGCCTTTCCGCCCATTCGTATTCTAGCCGATGTTGTCACCGAAGAGGAGACACCCGATAAAACGCCGTGGTGGTTATTACTGTTTCGTATGGCCATGATGGCGATTATTGCTGTCGCTCTGGCGCGGCCTATCTTATTTAACAATACTGAGCAAACCGTGCGAGATGTCGTCATGGTTATCGATAATGGTTATGGCGCGGCCAGTAATTGGAGCCAGATCACGCGCGAGGCCGAAGACCGCCTTGATGAAGCACGGCGCAATAATTCACGCGTCGCGCTTCTGCCAAGCTACGCCCCCGGACAAGCTGTAGAAGAGCCTGTTATCTTTGGCCCCGCCCAAGCCGCAATTGACGCGCTTGCTTTATTAGACCCTGCCCCTCTGCCCGCCGATCACATAGCCGCCATGCAGCGTATTGAAGATTTAGACATTGGGGACGCCAATGTCATTTGGCTCTCTAGCGGCATAAATTACGGCGCAGCGCAAACCCTTGCGGCAAAATTATCCGATGGCGCGCAAGCAGAAATTTTACTGCCCAATAGTGAAAGCCGTCCTTTATTGGCAGGCGAGATTGCCGAGAGCCAGAACGGATTTCGAATTAGCTATCACCGCCTTGATAGCGATAGCGTGCGCCAGCAAACCGCGATTGCTTATGGCGCGGATGGACGCGTTATTGGCCAAGCAGAGCTTAATTTTGGCGCAGGACAAAGCGAAGCAGAGGCTGAATTTGAACTGCCCGCTGATCTGCGCAACCGCGTGAGCTTTATCCGACCCGAAGGCAGTAATAGCGCTGGAAGCATCAAGCTTTTAGATGATAGTTGGGGCCGCCCTGTGGTTGGCATATTAGAAGGCAGCGAAGATAATACGCAGCCGCTTTTATCCGATGTCTATTATGTGGATAAAGCCTTAGGCCCAAATGCCGATATTTTTAAAGGCGAAATTTCCGATCTTCTCCCATTGGGGCCAAGCATTATCGTTATGTCTGATAATTCGCGCATTGAAGATGACGCCCTTACCGAATTTGTCGATAATGGCGGTCTTTTAATACGCTTTGCAGGGCCAAAACTTGCCGCACGCTCTGATGAGCTTTTACCCGTCGACTTACGCTTTGGGGACAGAGCTTTAGGCGGCGCGCTGACATGGGAAGACCCGCAAAACCTTGCCCCTTTTGAAGAAGATAGTCCCTTTTTCGGCTTAATCATTCCCGAAGAGATCAATGTCACCCAGCAAGTCATGGCGCAGCCGGGCGCGCAAACAGATATTCGCACATGGGCGCGCCTGACGGATGGGTCGCCTATCGTGACATCTGCTGTGCGCGGACAAGGCAGAATTGTCCTGTTTCATGTAACCTCTGGCCCAGAATGGTCTAATCTGGCGATTAGCGGACTATATGTCTCTATGCTTAAACGTATCTTGCCTATGGCGCGGGCCACGCCAGCCTCCTCGACTGTGACGGGCGGCTCATGGAGCGCAGAACGCACGCTTGACGCCTTTGGCCGCCTAAGCGCGCCGCCGCTAACCGCGCAGCCCGTTCAAGACGGCACATTTGACAGCGTAAAACTCGACGAGACCCATTTGCCGGGCCTGTATCGCCAAGGGCCGCGCCGCACAGCCCTTAACACTGTGCGCGATATGAGCCCCTTATCAAGCACAGCGGGGATAAACGGCCTAAGAGAAGCGCAATATAGCGACCAAACGAGCCACTCTTTGACAGCTACTCTCTTACTGATTGGGCTTATTATGTTGATTATTGATGCTATTATTGCGCTCTGGCTTACAGGCCGTTTTGGAGCCTTATTGCCAAAGCGCAAAATAGCTAGCACCACCGCAATAGCTTTAATTGGCGCAAGCCTGATAATGCATGGGGTGAGCCCAGCGCCCGCCCATGCGCAATCAGCCAGCGTGGAAACGGATGCCTTAGCGCTTCATTTTGCCTATGTCGTCACGGGCGATAGCCGCCTTGACCGCAAATCATCGGACGGGCTGAAGGGGGTAAGCGAAGAACTGACCCGCCGCACAACGGTTGAACCTGCCGAGCCGCGGGGCGTCAATATTGAAACGGATAGCCTTGTTATATATCCCTTTATTTACTGGCCCGTAACCCGTGATGCCGCCGAGCTATCTGACGCGGCCAGCAAAGCGGTGAATGCCTATATGGAAAGCGGCGGAACGGTTGTGTTTGACACCCAAGATGAAGGCGAACGCGCCCTGCGATTAGGCGCACAGCATCCCGGGCTGGCCAATATTTCTAAATCTTTGGACATTCCAACGCTCAAAGCCGTCCCTGAAGACCATGTCCTCAATAAGTCTTTTTTCTTGCTTGAAAAATATCCGGGCCGCTGGGCTGATGGGCAAGTCTGGGTTGATGCCGAAAGCATTGGCGCGCGCGATGGCGTGGCCAGTGTCATCATAGGCTCAAATGATTGGGCAAGTGCTTGGGCCATTTCAAGTGATGGTGAGTTTTACGGCAGCTTAGAAGAAACCATGCCCCGCCAGCGCGAATTTGCCAAACGCTTTGGCGTTAATCTAGCCATGTATGTCCTATCTGGAAATTACAAAGCCGATCAGGTTCACGTTCCCGCCTTACTCGAACGGCTCGGCGATAGCGGCACGACTGATTTAGAAGGCCCGCGCGACATCATCAACGTGCCTAGAAACCCCTTAGATCTGCTAGATGGGGGGGAGTAATGGAGCAATCTATCGCCTTTGACCCCTTAATTGCGCCGCTATGGATTGCCATATTGGTCGCGCTGGCCTTGATTAGCGCGCTCGCGACAGGGCGCGCGCGGCTGCGCAGTTTTCTAGCCCGCGCCTTTGCCGCCGCCGTGCTTGGCATTGCTTTAATGAACCCTCAATCGGTCACCGAAGACCGTCAATATTTACCAGATATTGCTTTGCTGATTACAGACCGCTCGGAGAGCATGAAGATTGGCGAGCGCGAGCGGGTCGCAAATGAGCTGACCAGCGGCTTATCCGCCGCCATCAAGGCTCAGGACAATGTCGAGCTAATCACGCTAAATATTGACCCTAGCGAAGATGGCACGCAGCTCACCCGCACACTGATTGACGGGGTCAGCAACCTGCCCGCCGATAGGATTGCAGGTATATTTACGATTACTGACGGGCAAGTCCATGACCTGCCTACAGATTTAGAGGGCCTGCTGCCTGACAATACGCCCTTTCATGCCCTCATTGTTGGCAGTGAAACAGCGCGTGATCGGCGTCTTAATGCCATTACAGCGCCGCGCTTTGGCCTTGTTGATGAGACGGTTGATTTTGACATCACTGTCGATGACCCCGGCCATGAAGGCAGTTTGGCGCTCATTCAGCTCCGCCTAAATGGTGAGGTGCAAGACACATTTAATGTTCCCATTGGCGATAAAGTATCCATCCCCGTCAAAGTGGAGAGGCGCGGGAGCAATACAGTCGAGATCATCGCCCAAGGCGTTGAGGGAGAGCTAACCCAGCTCAATAATGTCTTTGTCCAAGAGATTGCGGGCATTCGCGACCGCCTACGTGTTTTGCTCATTACGGGCGAGCCGCATAGCGGAGGGCGGGCATGGAGAAATCTTTTAAAATCAGACCCGTCTGTAGATTTAGTCCAGTTTTCAATTTTACGCCCCCCCGGTAAAAGCGTCGGCGCAACGAGCCGTGAGCTCTCTTTAATCGCCTTCCCAACACGCGAATTATTTGAAGAAAAAGTCGAAGAATTTGATCTGATTATCTTCGACCAATATCGTCGCCGCAATATTCTCTCGCCTTATTACATTCAAAATATTGCGCGCTATGTTGATAATGGCGGGGCATTACTTGTCGCCGCAGGCCCGCCCTTTGCTAGCCCGCAAAGCCTCTCGCTTAGCCCGCTAGCCAGTGTGTTACCCGCTCGCCCAACGGGAGAGAGCTTTGAAGAAGGCTTTAGCCCTGAGCTTACAGATAAAGGACAACGCCATCCTATAACGGCAGGATTTCATAATGGCGCGGCGGATATATGGGGCCGCTGGTTTCGCACGATTGAAGCCAATGTTTTAGGCGGTGATGTGCTTATGAGCGCGCCTGATGATCGTCCCCTCTTGGTCTTAGATAGTCCAGGCGAGGGCCGCGTCGCTTTGCTATTGTCAGATCAAGCTTGGCTATGGGCTAAAGGATTTGAAGGCGGCGGGCCTTATAATGAATTATTTCGCCGGCTAGCTCATTGGCTAATGGGAGAGCCAGACCTTGAGGCTGAAAAGCTGAGCGCTAAAATTAGCGACGGCATTATGACTGTTGAGCGCACAACGCTCGAAGACGCCGATCAGTCTGTAGAAATTATAACTCCGGACGGCCTGACTGGCACACTAAATTTAACGCGCGTTGGGCCGGGTTTATATCAGGGCAAGACCGAGGCTAGCACGCAAGGCAGTTACCGAGTCCAAAGCGCAGAGCTACATGCTATCGCTGCGGCGGGGGCGCTAAACCCCAAGGAATTTTCAACGCTCTTGCCAACATCTGAATTTCTCGCACCGCTAAGCGCAGCCAGTAATGGCCATATTAGCATTGCAGGAGAAGATGTGAGCGCCCTGCCCGGCCTACGCCGCACGCGCATTGGTTCAAATGCAGGCGGGAGCGATTGGGCGGGACTTGTCAATAATGAACGCTATGACGTCACCGCATCTAAACGCGTTCCCCTCGCGCCTATTTTACTCTTCTTCATTCTATTCGCGCTGTCTATTGCTTGGGCGTGGCGTCAAGAAAGCCGATGATTTTTAGCTAGCGGTTTTTAACTGAGACGCTGACATTAACGCTGGAATCAATTAGCTGTTTCACATATTTTTCACTATATAGCTGTATAAAGCTCTCGAAAGATATTGAATTTACGCTTATAGGCGTGTGTCGGATATGGAGCCCGCTATGGGAAAATTGGGTATGGGAAAATTGGGAAAATATGGCGTAGTAACTCTTACCGCCATAGCTGGCCTACTCAGTACAGGCTGCGCTGTCGCCAAGGCGACTGGCAAAGTTGCCGCTCTGCCTGTCAAAGGTGTCTATTATACAGGGAAATATACCGCTAAAGGTATCGCAGGAACCGCTAAATTTGCAGGCGAGAGCGTGATTGGAACGGGCAAGCTTGCTGGCAAGACGATTTACTATACAGGTAAAGGCGCCTACCGCACGGGCGAAACCGTCGTGAATGTGACCAATGGCGCGCTTGATACAACCTCCAAAGTATTGCTTGTGACAACCCAAGCCGTAGATCTAGGCGGTAAGGTCGTGACCTTATCTAAAGAGATTAAAGCCTCAGAGCTTGAAGCAACAATTGGAGCTGCAGAAGCCTCTTCAAACATACTCGAAATCTTCATTGATCGCCTGCGTTAGGCTCAACCTAGCACCTAAAATCCCCTGATAAGATATATCGCTAACGGCGCGTCGTGCTTAATTGCCTCATCCCGCCGCATGGCTACCTCATGCTCTTGTCACAATCACGCGAGCATGGCCCACTTTGATTGAGAATCTCCTCATTTTGTGCTACTGTCTTAGATAATATAGGTCAAAAACGGGAATTATTATGCGCAAAATATTATTAATAGCCGCGACATTAGCCCTAGGCACAAGTACCGCCTATGGCAATTCATACACTAAATTCCAAGAAACAATAACTTTGCCCGCAAATAGCGCGGTTAAAATTAATGTGGTTTTAAGCGAAGATATGGCGCACCGCGCTGATAATTTGCCTGAATTTTTTGAAGATCGCGGACGAGCGTCTAGGCAGAATGACGGCTTTAGAGGAAATGGACATTACGGCCAAAAAGAACTCGATGACCTTATGGGACGCTTATCAGAAAGGCTCACTAAAGACCTTAGCTCCAATGGCGTACGGGTAAGTGACACAGCCCCCTATACACTACTGGTTACAATTGATGATGCGCGTCCTAATCGGCCAACAACTCGCCAATTGTCTAAATCAGTAAATTTATCATTTAGTAGCCGAGCTTTGGGCGGCGCCACAGTTGAAGGCCAACTTGTCGATGCAAGCGGCAACACGTTGGGAGCAGCGGAATATGGATGGTATGAAAGAAATCTAGGTGATTCTATTGGCTTACGCACATGGGAAGATGCCGAACGCGCGCTAAACTTATTTTCCCTACGTCTGGCGAAATCTATCAGCGATTAAGCCAACGCTCTTCCTCCTCATAGGCTTAGCTTATGAGACAGCCTGTATGCTTAGAGGCTTATATAATTAAGGAACTTGAATCCATTTATGGGTTTGCAAGCTGAGCTGCCATTTTGGATTATTCAGACAATAATCAAAGGCGGCTTTTGCATGTTCCATTTGCTGCAAATCATCGAGCGGCTGTAAGCTAAACCGCTCAAAATCAAGCGCCTCGAAATCAGTCGGGGCGTTTTCTTTTTGCGGAAAGACCAATTTAAGCTCATCACCGCTACGCTGTTTAAGCGGCGCATTTGCTTTTGGGCTAACGCAGAGCCAATCAATACCTTTTGGCGCGGCAAGCGTGCCATTTGTTTCTACGGCAATTTTAAATCCTGCCTGATGTAAGGCTGTGATAAGCTTGCTATCTAATTGCAATAAGGGCTCCCCGCCCGTGCACACCACCCAAGGCTGACCAATTGGCTCGTCGTCATTATGTGAGCTTGCATGCGGCCAGTAAGCCTTAACCCTGCGCGCTAGCTCTTGCGCGGTTTCAAAAGATGAGCCGCCAGGCCCATCTGTCCCGATAAAGTCCGTATCACAAAATTTGCAAATGGCATTGGCGCGGTCTTGCTCACGGCCTGTCCATAAATTGCAGCCAGAAAAGCGCAAAAACACAGCCGGCAAACCCGTCTGCCCGCCCTCGCCTTGAACGGTCAAATATATTTCTTTGACGCTATAGACCATTAAGCTTCACCCGAAATTATGCCTTGTTTTTGAGCGGCATAATCCCGCCAGCCGCGCGCGCGAAGCTCACACGCAGGACAGCTGCCACATCCATATCCGTAATCATGCAGCTCTCCGCGCACGCCCATATAGCATGTATGGGTGATCGTGCGAATAAGCTCGACCAAATCTTCACCCCCCAGATCAAAGGCCATATCCCACGCCCCAGCCTTGCTAATATGCATGAGCGGAGTATGCAGGGTGAAATCCATATCCATCCCAAGACTAATTGCTCGCATAGTGGCGTCCAAAGTTTGCTTGCGGCAATCTGGATAGCCTGAAAAATCTGCCTCACACATGCCTGCCACCAGTTGTGTCAGGCCGCGGCGATAACCTATGGCCGCCGCAAAATTTAAAAAGATTAAATTCCGCCCCGGTACAAATGTATTTGGCAAACCTGCATCTGAGAGAACAATTTCACGATCGCGCGTAAGCGAAGTATCACTAATCGCGCCTAGAGCCGACAAATCGACAATATGGTCTTCGCCAATTTTATGAGCCCAGCTTGGAAAAGATGTTTTAAAAGCCTTTAAAACATCCATGCGGCATTGCATTTCAATATTATGACGCTGGCCATAATCAAATCCCACAGTCTCAACATAATCAAAGCGGCTAAGTGCCCATGCCAAACAGCTCGCTGAATCCTGTCCACCTGAGAACAGGATCAACACTTTACTGGCAGGCGCGTGGCCGTCCTTATCGGTAGACATATGAGAGGACTTATTCATGGCAGCTCCTATAGGTCAGCGATGCAAAAGGCGCAATAGGGGCCAATATTTCTTACTGCATATCATGATGCCTAGCGTGTGGCATGTCTCATTGCCTAAAGCCGCATTAAAATAAGTTTGCGCCTTAAATTCCCCTGACGGGGGAATTGGCATCAAAATTGAACCTTTAAAAACATCACTTGGGCGCTTGTGCAAAAACGAGACTCAGCCCCACAAAATAAATGTGAAAAAGGATGAGAGATGAAGCTGCGTAATAAATTATTTGGCGTTTGGCTTGGCTTAGAGCTTTTAGCCCTCCCTCTCTCCCTGCCCGCCGTTGCAGGTCTATCCCAGCATTTTTCATTTAGCATCTCTGCACAGGTTACCGCTCAGCCTATTGACGCTCCTCAAGGGGTGAGCCGCTTTCTAGTGGCCTCAAATGCTCCTTTTGCCGTGCTAAGCTCAGGCGCAGCGACAGAGCTTAATGTAAGCATCTCTCAAAGCGGCATAATAGGCGGGAAAGCTTATGGCAGCGCCGCGCAAATTCCGGGTGAGGCCACGACCTGCAGCATGCCATCTAGCAATCATAATAAATGGCGCATTTACACATCATTTGATAAAACAGCCGCCCGTAGAGGAGATGTCACTCAGCAATCTGTCTTGATCGAGATTAGCTATGACCCTGAGGTGACGCTAGATTTTGAAATTGTGACCTTAGACAATTTATATGAAACGGGTACAGCCTATCTTGCCATACCTTGCTCATTCACTGCCAGCTAGCCAGCCGCCTCTTCAAATAGCAAGATTAAAGCTAACGCGTTTCAAATTGCGGCACGAAGATTGTCCATTTTTCACTATCGCGCTGAAGTAAACCTGATTTTTCATAATCATTTATTGAACGGCTTACGCTCTCACGCGATGCATTCACGCGCTTGGCAAAGGCACTCACAGACGGGGCCGGACTAATATGAAAAGCCTCATTATCCGTTTCGCTAGAGGTGGCACATCGCAATAATTCAGCATAAACGCGGGCGGAAACAGAGAGCATATTCGTTTCAATCATGCGAGTACAGTTCATATGGACACGGCGTGCCTGCATGTTGATTGTCAACATAGAAAATCTAGAATCAGTTTCTAGCAAAAGGCGGAACTGACTTAGGCTAAACCCTGCATATTCCCCATCGGTGAGCGCAAGAACGCTCGCTGAGCGCGGCTGATTTAAAATAACGGCTAACTCTCCAAATAGCGACCCGCTTCGTAAAGCATCCAGCCATAATTCATGTCCGCCGCGTGAGTGGAGAACGATATTGGCTTCGCCCGAGAGTAAAATATAAACCCCTTTCGCCGCATCGCCTTGCGAGATCAGAGTTTCGCCCTGTTTAAATGAGCGAATTGTGCAGCAATCAGCAATCTTTCGCGCCAAGCCAAGATCACCTTTGCAAAACTCAACTAAGCCCGCATTGATAGGCTGGGAGGCACCCCCACTATCCAAAGGGGATGCCCCCTTACTCTTAAAGTTATTATTCAATTTTCGCCCCGAATTTCGCCCATATTATGAACCGCAACCTAAATTTTTAGATTGCACAAATTTCACTACCCCAAATCAAAGCTTTTGCCCAGCATTTTGACTTAGATTTTGGCTTAGACTTTGGCTTAGACTTTGGCTTGGGTTTTGGCTTAGACTTTTCTGACATAGTTAAGCGCGCTTTGATGTTATTTTAATAAGCCTTGCTTAAGCCCTTTCCTATATGGACGATTAAAAAGGGACATCATGCCAGCTACATCATCTTTCGACATAAAAGATTTTGGCCGTACTTTCGGCTTAGCTCTATTTGTGTGGACAATTATGGTGCTCGCGCAATTGTTCAAATGGCTCCCCAAGCTAATGGCTGGAGAGCTACCTGGTAATGATGATTATATGCGCATTGTGCAAATTCGTGACTGGATAGACGGGCAAGCTTGGCTAAATTTGACACAGAGCCGCCTCTTCCCGCCTGATCCTCTCAATGCCCATTGGGCGCGGCTTACAGATATTTTATTTGTCGCTATATCCGCGCCGCTCACCCCCCTCATCGGCGCAGAACGCGCAGAGCTTGCCGCGTTGATATTACTGCCAAGCCTGCTTTGCTTAATCATGATTGTTTTGGTCATCAAAATTGCGCAGACATTGACCGATAATTCATGGATTGGCCTAACGAGCGGAATGATGTCAGCGCTTTGCGTTCCTATATCCGTGCAATTTTCGCCGGGGCGCATCGACCATCATGGCCTCCAAATTGTCTTAGCTCTTATAGCTGCCCTCGCGCTCATCACATCAACACAGCGCCCTCGCCGAATAATCATTACGGCCGTATGCTGCGCGCTCGGCTTATGGATTGGCATTGAATCAGCCCCCTTTATTGCCTCCGCCTGCGTCGCAATTGGCCTGACTTGGGTCTTTAATGAACCAGAAAGCCAGCAACGCCTTCGCCTATTTGCGTTAAGCTTCTTTGGCGGCGCATTAGTCCTTTTCTTGACCACACGGCCCGCTGCCCTTTGGAACCAAGCCTATTGTGACGCCATATCGCCCGTATTCATTGTGCTTTGCGCTCTTATCGGCATAGCCTTTTTGATTTGCAGCTTTGCTCCCTTAAAAACTCCGATAAAACGCTTTGGCTTGATTGCCGCCCTTGGCTCATGCGCCCTATTGATAACGGTTCTAATATATCCGCAATGTCTGGCTGGCCCCTATGCAGAGCTTGACCCTAGACTTGCCGATGTCTGGCTGGCCAATGTCGCTGAAGCGCAGGGCTTTGTAAGCTATATGCGCAATGAACCTGTGAACGGCGCATCCTATTTAATCATTCCAGCCCTCGCCCTGATAATGCTAGCTTTGGTGGCTAGAAAAGAGGGGCTGTGGCGCGCAATAATCATGGTGCCCCATATACGCAGCCTTACCATTTTTATCTTAATCAGCTTGCTTATTAGTTTCGTTCAAGTGCGCAGCTTGATGATTGCAGCCGCCTTTGCCTGCCCGCTTGCGGCTTGGCTGATGGCCAGCGCGCTTGACTGGTCAGAGCGCGTGAAAAATGACGTGAAGCGAGCGTTCCTTCGCTCCGCAATTCTGATTGGTCTCTCCCCGCTTATGATTCCAGCTATCGTCAGCGTGATAGTCGACCAGCGCATGACGGAAAATGACCCCGCGAAAAGTGTCATGACGGACAATAATATCAATGTCACAGACAACATATCCGATACCAGTTTCAACACAGCAAGTCAGCAAATTCCAAGTCAGCAAGATTCAGTGACCTGCATAAACAGCGCCGCTATTCGAGCGCTAGGCAATTTGCCTGCAGGCTTTGCTATATCGCCCATTGATATGGGCGCGCCTATTTTGGCCATGGTGGATAATTTATCTGTTTCCAGCGCCCCTTATCACCGTAATGAAGCCGGCAATCTTGCGGCGCTAGATATTTTCATGGGCAGCGCGCAAAGCGCTAAGGCGCGCGCTATTGATCTTGGCGCGGATTATCTCATTGCCTGTAAAGACAATGCCGAAACTCTTATTATGACAAATTATGCGCCAGATGGACTACTCACACAGCTAACGCAAGGCGAAGCCTTTGATTGGCTCACCCCCATTGATATTGGCGCAGATAATCCAATTCTTGTTTATAAGATCACGCCGTAACATCTATATTATGTCTTAGTATTGGGGTTTGGCCGCCTATGAAGACGCCAAGCCGTGCCCAATTACAGTTCTTAAAGCGCCTCGCGCCCTGCCTCGGTTAGGCGGCAAACTGTCCAATCTGGGCGTATAGGATTAACGAACCAGCGCTCGATCAGACCTTTTTCAACACAGCTCTTGACTGTTGAGGTCGCAATAAGCTGTCCATCTTCATCAAAAAGCGGCAATTTTCCATCCCGCTGGCGCTTGCCCATAGATAAATATTCACGTTCTGCGCGTGTTAGCTGTGCCATATCGGCCCCCATCTCACCATGGCCGCCAGATATTTTCCTGATCAGCCACGTATCATTCACATTTGGGGAGAGCGTATCTGCCCTTTCCCCGACATGCCCGACACTGTATGGTAAAAACACCTATATATAATTAACGGCCATATCAGCCCCATAAGGCGGGCGGCGGATAGGGCTAAAGGATCAAAACAGGACTAATTGTGGCAGACAAACCAGCAAAAATTATCAGCGTAATTAGCGGCATAGATGCCGCAAATATGCCTGAGACAAAGACAAGCTCTGCTATTAATTTTATGGCTGACGGGCCAGAAGAGCTAGAGCCCGTCACGCGCGAGTTTGACTCACGCGCTCACTCAGACGCGGCCCCCAACGCAGCCCCCAGCGCAGCGCAGCCTGAGGCGGCCGTGCCGTCACTCATGGAGCTAGGGGATACGAGAACTGGCACTATATGGGTCGCGGCAATGTTTTTAGTTCTATGCTGGCTCGCCTTAGTGCTTACAAGCAGCATTATCATATTTGGATGGCCTCTCAATATAGCGCGAATTAACACGCAGACATGGCTAAGCTTTGGCGCGCTAGCACTCTTCCCTAGCGCCATAATTTTGATTGCTGCCTATATCATGGCCAAATTGGCGCGTATGACACAGCACAGCCTCTCTTTGCTACGCGCCACCGATATAATGACGCGCCCTGATGATCTTATGAAAGAACGAGCGGGCAGTCTTGCTGCCTCAATTCGCAGCCAAGTTTTAAATGTAAATGGCGAACTGACATCGGCGCTTGAGCGCCTTACAAATATGGAGCTCACGCTCAAAAGCCATACAGATGCTTTGGCCAATAGCCATATTGCCGCCACGCGCCAAACAGGAGACATCACGCAGCGTCTCGCCGAAGAAAGAGATGGGCTAAAAAATATAAGCCAAGGCTTTGATGAACGTATGGGCGCGCTCTCACGGATGATGAGCGAGCATAGTGAACGCCTTGCACAGTCCACCCATATGGCAGAGCAAAAAATCCACGAGGCGCGGGTCAGCGTAGAAGGCGCAGCCGCTAAAATAAATGCCTCATCGGAAATTGTCCGCACCAATGCCCTTGGCGCCACTGAAAGCTTGGCATCGAGTGAGGGTTTAATGCGCGAATTAGCTGAGAAAGTTCAAACGCAAGCCCTCGCCATTGACGAGATAAATATGCGCCATAGCGAACAAATGAGCACGCTCATAGGGCAGCTTAAAGCCGAGCAGAAAGAGATAAATGACTCGATTGAAGAGCGGCTCGAGAAAATGCGCGATATGTCTTTATCGGCGCAAGTAAGCGCGCAAAGTCTGGATGCCGCCAGCACGGCCGGACGACAAACCGTTGAAGCTCTTGCTCAATCGGCTAGCCTTGCCGATGAAGCGGTCAAGCAGCGCTTTACCCAGATGGAAGATATCGTTGCTTATTCATCTGCCAAAGCCGAATCCATTGGCGAGCGCGCCGCAGAGCGCGTGCGCGATAGCCTATCTTTGACCCGCATGGAAATTGGCCGAATAGAAAATGATATGCAGGCTCTTGAGACACAAATTTCGCAAAATCTGTCGTCAAATAATAGCCCCGTCGACATCACCCCGCAGCCTAGCAATAGTAAGCTTGGTTGGCGCAAATCCTTATTGCGGCTTAGACCTATAGACGAGTCAAAAGGACGCGTGAGTTCTGCTCTAAACCTTGTACCGCTAACGGATAAAGCAGCCGATATAGACGCTGATGATGAAACATCCTCAGACACCGAACTGCCCAGCGCGCCCGTTATAGAGAGCGCCAAACAAGACCTCCCTTTTAATAATATCGGTAATAATATCGGCACAGATACATCAAATCTAATAAGCGAAGATGCCTCTTTAATCTCTGACGAAATCTCTGACGAAACCTCTGGCGGAATCTCCGGCGGAGATATTGAGGCTAATATAAATGCAGATGCACTAGAAGCGCGCGGCTTAGTTGATGATGTCGATCTAAGTCTGGACATGGAACATAATATAGATTTGGAGATTCCAGACCCAGACAAACAGCTAAGGCAGGAAGCAAGCGACATTGTCAGCGCAGCTCAAATCGAGGCGCCATTACGTAAAAAAGTCAAACGCGGGTGGAGCTGGAAAACCATGCTAGGCGGCATAAAGACTGATGTTTTTGATGCAAATTTAACAGCTGAAACGACACAGTCAGATAAAGTTACAAGCCTTAGCAGCCCCGCCAATATTCAGGCCTCAGGTGCATTCATCAGCGCCCAGCTTGGCAAAATTGGACTCTCCCCTAATGCCGTTATTGATGATGGCTGTATCAGTGAATGCGTGAATATAGGCCAAGCAAGAGGCTTAAATGCGATGCAAGATATTGTCGCCTTACGCTTAACGGGGCCTGTCCAGCATTTGCGCGAAAAACTTGAAATAGACCGTGACCTTGCTAATCATGTTCGCGCCTATGCTAATGATTTTCATAGCTCAATATCGCCTTATCAGGCTGATCGTGACGCCCTGTACACTCTGCTTGATAGCGAAAATGGCCGCGCTTTTTTACTCTCTGAAGCGGCACTAAAAAACAGCCGAGATTAAGCCGAAGAGTTATGATTTTGGCTGCTGGCCAATCTCTTGCTCGGCCCATCTAGCCATATCAGACATCGCTCTCAGTGTGGCGCTGCGCTGCGCTTTGACAATCTCACTAACACGTATTTCATCGGCCCTTTGGCTGGCTGAAAACTGACGCGCGACAATCAATTCGCGGCTATTCATATCAATCAAAGTTGCCGTAAATGAAATCTTGGCCAAGGGCGGATTTTTTTCACCATCATCAAATATGGCTTCAAACTGACGCAAATTAAATTGGATGCTATAATCAGAACGCAACGTCGTTGGCGCAGATATAGGAGCGATCGATGTTATAGGGGCAAATGCATCGCTAGCGGCATTTTGAACAAGGCCTGGAACAGGCTCTTCCCAGCGCGCATCCGCAGCATAGGCGATGCGCTCTCCATTTGGCGAGAGCACAATATCTTCTCCCGCAAGCCCATTGGGCGCAATTGGTCGCCTAATTAATAAGGTTACGGCATCAGCTTGCTTTTGAGCAATATCTTGTCCCTGCGAGAGTCTATATATGGACGGAACAGAGGAGCTGCCCGGCAAAATTGACAAGCACCCAGATAGTGACAAGGCGCAGAGCGGAATCACAAATAATTTGGTGCATTTTATCATTGTGGTAGCTCCAGCAATTCACGTTTTTCGCCCAGTATTAAGACAGACGGATTACGTTCAATTTGGTCAGCAAGTTGAGTTAATGTGACGAGCAACTCATTTAGATTAGCCGCCGCCGTTTCAAGTTCAAGCAAGGTTCCCGCCTCAAATTCCAATACAGCCCCTTCGGCGCTCGCCACAGTGGAGTTGGTTGTCGCCAACAAAGTTTGCGTATCCTTAAGCGTAATGTCCACCAGTTTTATAGTTGCGCTAACCTCATCTATAATAGGCGAAACTTTTTCGCTCATTAAGTCACGTCCATCTTGGGCGGTCTGATCAACCGATAAAGAGGCAATTGATACATCCTTGCTTGCTTTATCAATATTGCTCAAAGTCTGTTCAATCCGCTCAGCTGTCAATGGGTTGTTGCTATATTCACGGGTAATCACCTCAACATGGGATAGGATTTTCTTAAAATCTCCGACAGCTTGCTCATCCATGACATCGGTTAACCGTGCCAAAGCAATTTCAGCAGATTCAAGAATAGACCCCCCGCCCGTCAAAAGGCTATCAATCTGGCTTCCACGTCCTGCAACCATATAAGGCTCACGACTACCTGGAACGTCTTTGAGAAGTGGAAGATCGCTCCCGCCGCTAAAGAGTTGAATAATATTGAGCCCCGTTAATCCCTGCGGCTCAAGCTGAGCATAGCTAGCCGTATCAACAGGCGTCTCTTCAAAGACACAAATATAAACCAGCACCTTATTGGGGTTTTCAGGATCAAGGCGGATGGATGTCACCTCGCCGACTTTAATGCCGTTAAAGCGCACTTCCGCGGCCTCTTGAACGCCCCGTATCGGGCCATCAAAGGTGACAACATAATCGTCAAGGTCTTGGTCGAGACTGCTTCCGCTAAGCCAAAGCACAGCAGATAAAGCCGCAATGATAAATACCATTACCATTGTTCCGATCAAAGCATATTGCGCCTTGCTCTCCATATCAGCTCTCTATCTGCCCTATGATACGCTCTGCATTTACAGCTTGCGTCTGTCCTACAGCTCTTGCCCGCGGACCTTGGAAATATTCCTGTATCCACGCACGTTCGTCTATTACTACATGCCGTAGAGCGTCATTAATAGCAATTTGTTTATCAAGCAAAACTGCAACTCTATCGCATATAGTAAATAAACTATCCAAATCATGTGTGATCATAACCACGGTTAAATCCATAGCCGCTCTGAGCGTCAAAATAAGCTGATCAAAGGCCGCAGCGCCCACGGGATCTAGTCCAGCCGTAGGTTCATCTAAGAAGAGAAGCTTGGGATCAAGCGCTAAGGCACGCGCCAGCCCTGCCCGCTTGCGCATGCCGCCAGATAAGTCGCTCGGCTTTAAGGTCGCAGCATGAGGCGGCAGCCCCACCATAGTCAATTTCATATCCGCAAGTTCGCGCATGAGCGAGATAGACAGGCTCGTATGCTCGCGCATAGGGATCATCACATTCTCACGAACGGTCAATGAGGAAAAAAGCGCGCCGCCCTGAAATAGCACGCCAATATCATTATTGGCCTCGCGGCGAAGCGCCTCATCCATATCTTTGCGCGGGACTCCAAAGAGTTCAATATGCCCAGCATCAGGCGATCTGAGGCCGAGCATCGTATTGAGTAGAACGGATTTGCCTGTCCCTGAGCCGCCAACAAGCCCTAATATTTCGCCCTCGCGTACATTTAAATCAAGATTATCATGGACGACATTAGTACCAAATTGCGTGCGAATACCTACCGCGCGAATGGGGTCAACACGAAGAGGATCAGCGCGAAGAGGGTCCGTATGATTGCTGTCTTTGGATGTTATGTCATTCATCGCGGCCTCCCCTAATATCCAAGTTCAAGGAAGAACATCGCAAAGATGGCATCAATCACGATAACGGCAAAAATCGCTTGAACAACGCTCGCCGTAGTGCGTTTACCTAATGATTCAACGCTGCCTTCAACGGCCAAGCCTTGCCGACATCCAATCATCGCAATGACAAGCGCAAAGACAGGGGCTTTAATCATACCTACAAAAAAATGATCAACGGCGACCTCATTAGCGATGCGCACAAAAAAGGCATTAAAAGAGATGTTTTCGACAAATCTGGCAACAACCGCCCCGCCAATCAGTCCTGAAACCATCCCCGCAAACGTCAAAATAGGCGCGCTAACGAGGCAAGCTAAGGCCCGTGGGGCAACAAGAGTTTCATCTGTGTTTAGGCCAATAACAGTCATGGCATCTATTTCTTGGCGCATCTTCATCGACCCAATAGTCGCGGTGAAAGCGCTATTAGAGCGCGCCGCCATCATAATCGCCATAATCAACACAGCGAATTCACGCAAAACAGCAAGGCCAACTAAATCCACCATGAATATTTGCACGCCAAAGCTAGCTAAAAGCTGGGCCCCCATAAAGGCGATCACGCAACCAATAAAAAAGCTCAGCAACATGACGATAGGCAGAGCATCAAGCCCAACCTCTTCGATTAAAACCGTAACGGATTTCCACCGCACGCGTTGCGGCCGCACGACCACTTTAAACAGTGAGGCTAAAACCTGCCCAAAAAAAGCAACCGTGTCGTAAATTTCCATCCAGCCGCGCGTTGTCGCCCGCCCGAGACGCTCCAACGCCTCCAGCCAAGGCCTTCGTGTCGGCAGCAAGCTCCCCATTGAAGCATCCGCAGCCAGCTTAATGAGTATCCCCCGCCCCCGGCCTCCCCCTTCAACCTCATAACTAACACAGCCCCTATGATCACAGCGCGCGGCGGAGGCAAGAACATAGGCCCCAGACGTGTCCAGATTGGTCAGCTTTTTTACGTCAAAAAACACACTATCATATTCAAAGCGTTTAAAGGCTTCGCGGAATTTGATATTCAAGCTTTCGACTGTAGAAATCGACCAGTCTCCAGACGCAACAATGTTTAATTGTTTGCCGTCCAGTGAGACATTATAAGCTGGCTCTGATTTATGTTCACTTGCACTCATACGGCTATCGTGCAAATCGAAAGCATAAAGGTCAAGTACGAAATTAAGCGGAGTTAAAATGAGACGCCTATCCATATCCATCGATAGCTTTGCGACACAAGGCAGCTTCTCTATCGCTCATGGCAGTGTCGATGCGGTTGACGTTGTTACGCTGAGCCTCACGCAAAACGGACAGCTCGCCCGCGGCGAATGTCGTCCCTATGCCCGTTATGGCGAGAGCCCGCAAAGCGTTTGCGCCCAGATTGAGACAATTAGAGATAAATTAGAAGCTGGCCTCAATTTGGCTCAATTGCAGACAGAACTACCCGCGGGCGCCGCGAGAAATGCGGTGGATTGCGCGCTTTGGGATTTAAAGGCCAAGATGGAGCAAAGGCCCGTCTGGGACTTATTGGGACTTGAACGCCCCGCCCCGCTGCAAACCGCCTATACTTTGTCAATTGATACGCCGCGCGCCATGCAGGCCGCCGCGCTAAAAGCGTCAGATTATGGCTTATTAAAAATCAAGATTAAAGATATGAGCGGGCTAGAAGCAGCGCAAAACATCCTAACCGCCCGTAAGGATGCGCGGTTGATCATTGATGCTAATGAAGCCCTGAGCGCGGCGCAGCTCACTCAATTTCAAGCGAGCTTAACCCCAGAACATATTGCGCGTATTGTCATGATTGAGCAGCCTATCGCCGCCGATAAGGTGAAGGATTATCCGCAAGACCCCAATAGCAAACCCATTTTATGCGCAGATGAAAGCTTGCATGGCCGCGGTGATTTACAAAGTCTGTGGCAGGCTGGTTATCGCGCCGTAAATGTCAAATTGGACAAATGCGGCGGCCTCACAGAAGGCACAGCCTTGATTAAAGCTGCCCGCGCGCAAGGCTTTATGATTATGGCAGGCTGTATGGTCAGTAGCTCTTTGGCTATGGCGCCTATGCTCATGCTGGCAGGGCAATGTGATATTGTGGATTTGGATGGCCCCATCTTACTTGCGCAAGATCGCGCCCATGCAATTAAATATGAGAAAGATATTATTTATCCGCCGCAGCCACAGCTATGGGGATATTAGCGCCTAGCTAACCCGCAGCTATGGGCGCTAAATCACCGCGCATATATGCGCCATAAACATCAGTCACGCTGCGCAGTCCATCGACCGACCCTATATAGTGGCTGAGAGTAGAATTATGTTGCGCGGCATGCTCACCAGAGATTGCCGCAATCGCTGTATTAAATGTCAGCTCAGCCTGACGAGACACGATAAGAGCCTCTTCGAGCCGTTTTAACTCTTCGCGCACATCATCAATATCTGGATTATCAGAAATTAGGCTTCTGGCCTCTGTGCTCAAACCCTCAACATGGGCGCGCGCCAGTGTAATATCGGCCTCAACCTCAGACACAGATGAAACACTGCGAACATATAAATCAACATTGCTTTCAGACAGGCTTGTTTTCTTAAGGCCTTGCATCAAAATACTTGCGGCGCTCTGAGTCTCACCCACATTTTCCTGTGCCCAGTTTTTATCAGAGAACACATTACATAAGACTTTAGAGGTATGAATGATAGCCGAGCGCGCTTTGCTCACCGTAGCGGATATAGGAGACGGGCTATCATCTTCGACAATATGCACAGTCGTGCAAGCAGATGTCGACAGCGCAAAAACTATTCCTAAAAGTAAAGCACGCTTCATATATCGGTTCCCTCTCGCATATATATGCCAAATTCATAATATTTGTTGTCTTTAAGCAAAACTTGCTGAAAATATTATGAACGCCCCGATTAAAAGTTCTTAATAAATATTGCTTAAAGCTTCTTACCAACATAGCTAGCCGCTTCAAGTGAAAATACCGTCATAATTGGATAATTGATCGCAAAACAGCCAAGGCATGGTTTTAAAATCAAAACCACCTTATCCCCCTGTAACATTATGATAGGCGAGCGGAAAATATTTCTCCAAAACCCCCAAGGACAAAATCAAGAAAATAGCAATAGGGGCTACAAACCGCACCAAAAATAGCAATCTTTGAATGAGCTTATCCGATACGCCATGCAGTTCATCATGCAATACCGTTTTATTTAATCGCCATCCTACAAATATAACCAGCAATAAACCAGATAATGGCAGCATGATTGTGCCCGTAAGTTGGTCAAGAAAATCAAGCGCAGGGCCATAAAACACACATATTGCCCCTATCGCCCACATGAGCAGTCCCATAATCAGCGCAGCCTTGCCCCTTGCAATGGCAAACCGCTCTGCAACGTATGATACGGCAGGTTCAAAAAGCGAGACTGACGAGGTTATTGCGGCAAAAAAGGCAAGAAAGAAGAAAGCCGCCCCAATGAAATGCCCTCCGGGCGCGGCGTTGATGGCGACGGGCAGCGTTTTAAAGAATAATCCAGCGCCCGCGCTTGTGTCCAAGCCATGCGCCATCACAATCGGGAAAATGGCGAGCCCTGCAATAATAGCAACACATGTATCTGTCAGGCCAACAAAAATAGACGCCCTCGGAATACTCACAGTTTTAGGCAGATATGATCCATAGGTAATCATAATTGCGCTGCCTATGCCGATCGAGAAAAACGCCTGCCCTAGCGCCTTATTGATTGTCAGCGCGCTTATGGCGCTAAAATCGGGCAGGAACATAAAGCCTAGCGCGTGGCGCGTGGCTGAAATCGTTGTTCCGTCAGAGTGAGACGATGGGACTTGCGTGCCAAGTCCAAGGCTTACCGAATAAATACATAAACCCGCCAGCAATAAAAAGAAGAGCGGCATCAGGATTTTAGCGCTCATCTCAATTCCTTTATTCACGCCGCGCGAGACCAGAAATGCGGTCAAAAAGGCGAAGAGCGAAAAATAGACAAAGACCTTCATATGATCTTCTGTCACGGTTTGAGTGAATTGTTCTCCAATCTGTGCCGCGCTTTGGCCATCAAAGGCGCCGAAGATAAATTTTGGGATATATAACATAACCCATGCCGCAACGACGCAATAAAAGCTGACGATTAAAAAGGCCGCCACCATTCCAATCCAAGCAAAACTACTCCAGCCTGGATATAGCCTTCCTCGCATGGTCAAATCATCCACGCTCATAACCGCGCTGTTCGCATGACCTGCACGCCCAACAAGATATTCACTCATCAAGACAGGAATACCGATCAGCAGAACACATAACACATATATCAGAATAAAAGCCCCGCCCCCATTCGCGCCAGCTTCGGCGGAGAAACGCCAAAGGTTGCCAAGCCCTACAGATGAGCCAACAGCGGCCATAATAAAGGCTAATCGTGATGACCATTGCGGCGTTGCATTCAATGGCGCTGGACTCGTTCCCGACATAGTTTCCCCCAATAATATACTGACTCAGAGTGTAGCGAGTCTTTAATAGACAGTCCCAAACTGTGGCCCATAGGTCAAGAAAGGGCGCATATTTTATCCCCTCACGTAATAAGTCGAACATTCACGCTCTATCACTGGTTTACTATTTACTCACATGTATACTATAGGTTGCAATAATAAAGCACATCTGCCGAAGTGGAACTGGACAATGAGACTGACTGCCCAGACAATCACAAAACGCCTCGCTGCAAGTTTTCGCCTGTTAGCACCGCAAACAGGCGGCAAAGCTATGTCTAATGAGCGAGTCACAAATGATATTGCTAAGCCTAGCTCCCAGTCCCATTTGCCGCAAATGACTACGCCCCACAAACCTAACCCAGACCCGGTTGAACGTGTTGCAAATAAGCCCGCAATCCCCCCTCCACTGGCTCAAAAAATTCCGAATGAAAATCGACTGCGCCCTCAGTCTCCCCTTAATGTTTTGGTGGCGGAGGATAATTATGCCAGCCAACTTGTCGCCAAGAGCCTTTTACAGCGCGGAGGCCATAGTGTTACTACCGTTAATGATGGATATGAGGCCGTCAAAATGTGTTTGAGTAAAAGTTTTGATATTGTGCTCATGGATATTGAAATGCCTAAAATGACAGGTGTAGAGGCAACACAAATCATTCGCACGACTATAGGCCCCAACCAAAATACAAAAATCATTGCCTTGACCGCATTTGGCTCTGTCAGCAAAAAGTTTGATTATTTAAACTCAGGCCTTGATGATGTTTTATGCAAACCTTTAAAAATGACAGAACTCAATAGCTGTCTCATATATCAGCCGTCTTGTGTTCATCCGTCTGTCCGCCCTGATGATCTACAAGGCTCGGACCCAGATAGTAAATCAGATACTGAATTTGCAGGCCAAGCGGCTTTAATTGACAAAACCACGATTACGGCCCTGTTAAATAGTGCTGGCCCCGCCCATATCCGAGCGCTTGTCAAAGTGTTCTGGCAAGGGGCCTATACCCTACTTGATGACATACAACATGCCGTCCAGCATAATGACCCCAATGCGCTATCCAGCGCGGCACATGCATTAAAGGGTTCTGCTATTAATTTTGGCTTATCACAACTATCCAAAGACGCGGACTGTCTCAAAGACGTCCCCCCCGATGAGCTCATCAATCACCTAGAAAATCTGGAGCAATGCATGACCCGCTCACGCAAAGCCTTAGGCTCATTTATCAATGAACAGGACGTGATCCTTTTTTAAGAGAGCTACAGGCTCGCCTGAAATCTTCTGTGATCTACAAGGCAAGCTTTATAAAAGCAATCCCGCTCCGCGTGGGAGTTCCGTTTGGCGATGCAAATGAGCCGAAAGTATCAGGCCAAAGCCAGATAAAACGGCCAGCATCACCGTCCCGCCATATGAAATAAGCGGCAAAGGCACACCAACAACGGGGGCGAGTCCCATCACCATCGCCATATTGATAAAGATATAAAAAGCAAAGGTCGCCGTAATCCCCATAATCATTAATTTGGAAAAAACATGGCGGCATTGCGCCGCCAGCAATATGCAAATACCAATCACGATGGCATAAACAAGCATAGTTGCAAGCCCGCCAATAAGGCCAAATTCCTCACCTATGACGGTAAAAATGAAATCCGTGCTATTTTCGGGAACATAGTCGAGCTGGGCTTGTGTGCCGCTCATATAGCCTTTGCCATTCACCCCGCCAGAGCCGAGCGCGATCTTTGATTGTGTAATATGATAGCCCGCCCCTGTTGGGTCTCTTTCTGGGTTAAACATCGTCAAAACCCGTTCCCGCTGATAATCACGTAGGCCATATTTGTAAAAAAGCGGCAGAGCAATCGCGCTCATAACCACACCCCCAGCGATAATGCGCCAATTCACCCCCGCCAAAAATATCAAAACAAGTCCAGGCGCAACGAGCAAAATCGAGGTCCCTAAATCTGGTTGCCGCATCACAAAACTAACGGGCAGAAGAATAATGATCAGAGCCCCAATCAGGCCAAATAGATTAGATACGCGCCAATCGGGCAAATCATGATAAAAACGCGCTAAAGCTAAAACTACCGCCAATTTCATAATCTCGGAGGGCTGAATACGGGTAATGCCAATATCCAGCCAGCGCTGTGACCCATTTACGCTCACCCCCGCAAAATCAACCGCTATGAGTAAAGCCAGAGCTAGCAAATAGACAGGATAAGCCAAAGAAAACCAAACGCGTATATCCACCATGGCGATAATAATCATCGCCACCAAGCCTACACAAAGGCGTACAAAATGCTGCATAGCGCCCGCAGTCCAAACGCCATTGGTGGCAGCAAAAATCATAACCACACCCACAACGCCAATAATGGCAATTAATGTCGGGAGCAGCCAATCAAGCCGGTAAAGCTTCGCGCGTAGTCCTAATCTATCATCTGAAATATAAGCCATCAGAGCGGCGTTCCGCTTGGTGATGAATCGGGCGGCAATTCATTGGCAAGTGAGGCTTCTGTTAGGCCATCACGTTCAAGCGCTTTGCCTAAAATAGCGCGAGAAATCGTTGCCGCGCGCCCTGAGCCTCCGCCGCCATGTTCAACAACAACCCCGCACGCGAAGCGAGGATTGTTAAAGGGCGCATAACCGACAAAGAGGGAGTGATCGCGATATTCCCACGGCAATTCATTATTTCGCAAAACGCCGCTGGCGCGCTCAGCCGCAGAGATACCTCGCACTTGGCCTGTCCCAGTCTTGCCCGCCATATGAAGGCCTTTAATACCAAGCCCGTTCGGGCGATAAGCCGTGCCCCCCGGCACCTCACATATCGCAAACATCGCATTTCGAATAAGCTCAAGATGGACAGGATTGACATTTAATGTCTCAAATTTTGGCGCGTCAGGGTCAATAATAAGGAAAGGCGATACAGCTCGTTGCCCATTAGCTAGCCGCGCCGTCATGACAGCAAGCTGCAAAGGCGTGGCCAGTACATAACCCTGTCCGATTGAAACATTAAGTGTGTCACCCGTGCGCCAGCCATCATTAACCCGCGCGCGTTTCCAGTTATCATCGGGCAAAACCCCCGATTGCTGTCCCGTTATGCCTAGTTCATAAACCTGCCCTAACCCCAAGCGCTGTCCCATATTTTTGATGGCGTCCACCCCAACGCGCTGCGCCATTTCATAATAATAGCTATCGCAAGATTGAGTCAGTGAGCTATGCAAATTCACCGCGCCATGCCCATTACGGCGCCAGCAGTGAAAATCACGATCGCCAATAGATACGCGGCCAGAGCAATGAATGGTCTCTTCTGGACTCATAACGCCAGCTTCGAGCGCAGCCATAGCGACGATCATTTTAAACGTCGATGCTGGTGGATAGGTTCCGCCTAGCACTTTGTTAAATTGAGGCCGGCGCGGGTCGGAATTAAGCTGTTCCATATCCGCGCGGGTCAGCCCGCTCACAAACAAATTGGCGTCAAAGGTTGGCATTGATAATAAGGCGCGCAGCTCGCCAGTTTCAATATCAATCAGCGCCGCTCCCCCGCTATCTTCTCCAAACTGCTCAGCTGTAAATTCCTGAAGTTTGGCATCCAATGTAAGATAAACATCCTCGCCAGAGACCGCCTCATTATCCTCTTCAGGCCATTCGCGCACCACACGGCCAATTGCATTAACTTCAATTTTAAGTCGCCCTGCCCGTCCGCGCAGACGTTTATCGACCGCCTCTTCCACTCCTGTTTTACCAATTTGAAAGCTAGGTTGACGCAACAAAATATCGTCATCTTCCTCAATGTCATTAGGGTCGGGCGTGCCAACAAACCCAATAATATGCGAAAACACCCCTGTCTCAGGATAACGGCGAGTCTCGCCGGATAATGGCAAAACGCCAGGTAAGTCTGGTACGTTTAAATTAAGCTGCGCAAAGGTTTCCCACTCTAAATGTTCATCAATTAGAATGTTTGAAAAGGCCCGTTTTTGCGAAATATCACTCTTTATACGGTTAAGCGTGTGATCGCTCAGATCAACATAACGGCTCATACGGACCAATGTTTCATCAATATTATCCGCACGTTCAGGAATAAGCACGACCCGAAAATCTTGACGATTATTGGCCAAAGCCTCACCGTTGCGATCCAAAATGCGTCCACGCGATGGTACAATCGTGCGAAAATTAAATCGGTTATTATCCGATAATGTTCTGTAGTCTTCGGCTTTAACAACCTGCAAATGATAGAGCCGAGCCGCAAGGCCTGCAAAGACGACACCCGCGCCCGCGCCCAACATGACTGAGCGCCGTGAAAATCTTTGGTCAAGCTCGCTGCGTTCAGCCATTAAAATGACTCCGGCACATAATCAGAGGCCACAAGGCCTTTCATAAGCTCACGAATTGCAAAGGCGATTGGAAAGCTAATAATTGTTATAAGCGAATAAGCCAGCAAAACACTCAGCTCAGCCCAATGACCCGTCGCAATACGGGCCAGAAAACAAGACAGGATCGCTCCGAATATGACAAATATAGCAAAGCCTGCCCAGCGCCCTTTAAAACCACGTTTTGAGCGCTGTGAACTGGGATCAAGAAGTATAAATAACAGGCAATTCACAATCACCCACAGCCCGACGGGCCCGCCGCTTAATATATCTTGGAACAATCCTGCCATGACAACAAACCAAATAGACCAAATATAATTGGCGCGATATGGCCATAAATAAATAGCCAAAAGCGGCAGGAGCGGCAATCCGAAATTCACCCCTCCAAAGTTCAGATGCAGCAAGCTAAGGCAAATGAGTAATATATTGGCTAGCAAGCCCTGACAGGCCAAGGTGAAAGCTTGCCTACTTGTGACGACATCACTGCGCATGAGCGATCTCCCCAGAGCCTATATTTGGAGTAAGGTTTGCAGCCGCCTCTTCGTCTTGTGGCGTCTCTGTTGTCGAGTCTGTAACCTCCAATAAAATATCAGCAACGGGGCTGGATTCTGGCGGCTCTATTTTCTGAAACGGCACAATACGTACCCAATCGACTGGCGTTTTATCAGTATCAAGCTTGACCACCATATCA